>CAZYXI010000123.1:0-3966 GCA_964651215.1 uncultured Candidatus Peribacteria bacterium | reverse complement strand
GATCCAGTCGCCAGAGCGTGACGGTTTTGAAGTCGGTATCCTCGAATAGGACTCTCTGATCGCACCTCTCTTCCTTTTGAACAAAAACATGAAAAAAACAGGAATCTTTACCGCCTTTGCCGCTGTGTCACTTCTTTTGCTGGCACAAGCCGATGCGGTCGAACTCCCCGGCGAGATCGGCAATCCTCCTGCTCCGGTCGCCGCGCCGGCGCCGGTGGCGGTCGAGCAGGAACCGGGTGCCAATTGTACCACCAACATCGTCGCCGATGTCCCCAATGGAGTCGACTGGCGCGAAGTCTATATGCTCAAAGGAGATGATGGATATGCTTGGCAACGGGCGATCATCTCCAGTCCCAAGGAAAAACTGAGCCTCAAGGAAGGTGAGAACTTTAAAATCGTCGGTACCGCCGATCCGAATGCCGAGGTGCAGTTCTTTCTCTTCAATAACGCACCGGATGATAAGCCGTTGCAAAAACCGGCACATTCGGTCTGTATGAGTGGCGGCACTGCCGATGAAAACGGTCTCTTTGGGATCGACATCAATGCGCGCGTCATCTGGGATACGGTCGGTGGCGATTTGGCGATCGATGCCTTTTTTCGCATGGACGACCTGTGGGAACAGCAGACCGAACAATCCACGAATCAAAACTACCTGATCGGTACGCACATGCCCCTGACCACCGTAAAGGTCGAGGCACAGTCCAAAGTCACCGAAGGTTGCCAGACACTCTGTCAAGGCTACAAGGACAGTAGCGGACTCCAAGAAGTCGTGGTGATCGATCCGACACGCTTTTCCGATGAGATCCTCAATGGAAACTTTACGCCGGTCAAAGATGCGCCGACAGCACTCGGTAAATTCGGTCAAACCTTCTATGCCGGCACCAAAGACAGTAAAAAAGCGAATCAAAGCGAGCTGCAGATCCTGACGAACAAAGCGATCGTCGTGGAAATGCTCAAGCAATTCTTGCTTGGACAACGCGGTCTCGAACTCAACCAAGGACTGCCGATGATCACCGGTGCGAATATCCTTTCCGGATTGCAACCGGGGAACACCTATGCGCCGCAAGTCCAACAATTGATCCAGGCGCTCCACGACGTGATGACAGGTGCTTTCGGTTCGCCGCAACGCGAAGCCGGACTCGACTTTTTGCACAACCTCTTCCGCAACGAGATCAAATGTACCGCACCGCAATGTGTCGCACCGACGCGCAATATCTATCACGAGATATTCCCTCCATCCCGTCCGGAAGAGACCTGGCAGAACGATCTGCTTGACGTCTTGCTGCTCTGGACATCACGCCTCGAGACGAATCAATGTATCCTCGATGGCGATCAGGTCAGTGAAGAGCTGAAAAAGAACTTTCTCGATCAGGGGCATCACCATCGCATCATCATCGACTGTAGCTGGTATATGACCTATACGCACGGATATTCCTCTCCGGCGATCATCGTCCATGATGCCGGTGAAGTGACCTTGTCTCCCGATTTTAACAACGTTCGTATCATGACTTCGGATGTCAAATTCTCCGGCGCACATGGTTGGAAATTCGCCGCCGGCAAAAAGCATCCCGTTTATTATCGTTACGAAACGGAGGCGCCGATCGTTGCCACTCTCGAGACCGAAGCAAGTTGTATCGCCCCCGATCAGATCTCGGCATACGCCGATCATTTGACAAGCGCTCTCGATTTGAATGCTGACGAGAACATGATGCTCGTGAAAGAGTTGGAAGCACAATTGACGGCAGACAGCCTCTATAGCCTTCATATTGCCGATCCTGCCGACATCGCCACACGATTCGCCTGGAAGATCAATGGTATTCCCGCCAATATTTTCCAACTCTTCTTCCAAGTCGAAGAAAATGGCTGCAGCGAACCGACCTTCACCGAGCCGCAATCCGCGATCCTCGAAGCTTCGAAAGCGATCCGCGACGGCTTTGAAACCGGTTTCGTCAATCGCTAATCCCTCTCTCCTTCTTTCACCTTCCCATGAAAAACAAAATCTTCCTCATACTCGGTGCTGTTGCCGTGATCGGTGTGATCGCGCTCTTGGTCTTCTTGCAACCGCAAAGCAATGACCTGGTCGTCGTCACCGACGAACCCGGTCTCCACGGCGCCGCCGAACCGACGATCGAGCCGACACCGGAACCGACTCCGGATAGCGACGTCACCGCGACTCCCGAACCATCTGCGGATGCGACTGAGGTCCCGGTCGAATCACAGACTCCTGAGCCTTCCGCCGCTCCGGTATCGGACGAATATAACGCCATTGGCGAGCGCACCGACATTCCGGTGATCGAAAAACCGGTCGAAAAGACCGACCTCGTCGAAAGCCTTTTCTTCGGTTCGCTTGAAGGCGAAAAGAAATACCTCTCTGAAGTGCAACGCGCCGAGATCGATGAAACGGTCTTGTCCAAGCGAGAAGTGGAAGAAGGTGACTATCCGAATCGCCAAGAGTATTCCGTCGATTGGCTCGATACGAGCAATTTTTCCGAACTGATCCCGGAATTGCCGCAAAACCCGATTCCGCTCTATGCCGTCGCTCGTGATACCGACACGCCGGTCTTTGAAGAGGTCAAGCGGATCGCTTCCGCCTTCGGGGTGAACGGTACCACCTTGCGCATGAACGAAAACAGCTTTACGACTTTTGATATGCAGAGCGGCGATCTGCAGATGGCGTATGATTTTTTCAAGAACACCTTCCAGATCCCGCGCCTCGACATCCTCCTCGACAACCAAGACGATCCGGCGCTTGCGCTTGAATGGAAGCTCTATGAAGAAGGTCTTTTGCGATTTCCCTACAGTGCGGTCTTCGCCAACACAAGTGATGGCGGCAAAGTCGTCCGTTTTGCGCCAGAACTCGAACTTCCGGTGATCCGCTTTGACTCCGTTCCACCGGAGGGCAGCGATATCGACTTGCTCGGCAATTTTGAAGCGTTCCCGATCGGTATCAGCGAAGCGGTCGATGCGCGCATCGATAGTCAGAACAAGCTCCGCGAACTGTATGCGTTCTTCCCGAATCTGGAAAAGTGGGATGATATCACCCTGCTCGACAAAGCCGGTATCCAAGACCTGCTCGCTTCCGGTGAATTTGTCTATGGCAGTGCCGAGCTGCAATATCCGGGTGCGCTCTCGTTGGAAGAGCGCCAAGAGTTTTATGAGCTGAGCGAATCCGATGAAGTCGCGATCACCGAAGGAGAGATCTACGACTTGCAATGCGGATACTTCCAAGAACCGGAAGAGAACTATCAACTCTTCTACCAACCGGTCTGTATCGCCTACGGACAAGGCTACCTGGGTGATTATGCCGCGCTTTTCGGTGCGGTGATCTCGATCGCCAAGTAATCTTTTTCCTCTTGTCTCGCGTAAGCGGATGTCGCCTTGGCGACATCCGCTTTTTTGACGGTTTTTTATCCCGGGATTTGCCATTTTCTTTCAATTTCCGATAGTCTTTTGGAGTCATTTTGCATCGTCTTTATGAAATATCTCATCAATACGCCGTTGGCACCGAAGCCGGTGGGACCGTATTCGCAGGGGAATGTCTATCGCAATCTGCTCTTTGTCGCCGGTCAGATCGGATTGGATGTCGTCAATGGCGGAATGCCCGATGATTTTCACGCGCAGACAAAAAATTCGCTCTACAACCTCAAATCCGTGGTCGAAGCTGCCGGATCGAATCTTTCACGCGTGCTCAAAGTAACCGTTTATCTCACGAGTGCGGATGATTTTGAAGCGCTTAATGAAGTCTATTTCAAGTTCTTTCCCGAGAACTATCCGGCGCGCGAAACGGTCGTGGTCGCCGCTTTGCCGAAAAACGCCAAAGTCGAAGTCTCGTGCGTGGCGTATGTGCGCGAAGACCAGTGATCAAGAAATAAGTCGTACGTTTTAAATTGTAAGAATGGAGAATTTAAAATCGGAGAAAGTGGATTTTATGCATTTCAATTTTGAATTTGCGGAAACCAGTCAAGA
>CAZYXI010000122.1:0-3977 GCA_964651215.1 uncultured Candidatus Peribacteria bacterium | reverse complement strand
AATTTTCAAACTCCGATCTGCTAAGGCATTGTATCAGGGTGTATGCGGAAGCAGAAACCTTTCTTGATCGCGTGAGCAATAAAAAAGCACTTCCCCCAGGAAGTGCTTTTTTGCGTTGCGAAAAAAACCTTCTCCTATGCGTACAAGATCCGTTCCATCTTCTTTTGGCGATAAAAATCGCGCTTGATCGCTTCTTGACGAACGCGGGTCTTGGTCTTGCTCTTTTTGAAGTAGCGGTTCTTGCGACCGTGCGGAACGATACCTTGTTGCTGAACGGCTTTTTTAAAGCGGCGCATCAGCTTTTCGTTGTTTTCGTTGCGGCGTCTTACGCTGTAGATCATGGGGTCTCCTTAGATGTAGAAAATATGCCATATCAGTCTGACATATTTTTTTTATCCTTGGCAAGCGGTTTTTAAAAATGAAAGAATGATCGGGAAAATTTTACTTGCAGATGAAGAACAAAGCGTTGCTTTTGGCGGTGGGTTGCTTCGAGATCGGAGGCATCGGAATAGTGATGCTCCGATCCTATTCGGCTTTTTATTCACCAAAAGACTCTTGGGATAAGTCGGAATGGCAAACGACGTACACCGGCTATACGGTGCCAAAATCCTGGCGGGTCGAACAGTTTGATAGTGGTGGAGCAACGCTCGTCGTATTTTCGGAACAAGCTTCAGAATCCGAAGACGCATCGATGTTTTTGCCGGTCTTTAGCATCAAATCATATGCGAACGAGTATCGGGTTGATGACACGTTGATCTCGACTTCTTTTGAAGAGTGGATTTTGACGCAAATCGGTAACAGGCCGCAAATGCCGGTCACTTTTGCCGGAAGAAAGATGATAGCTGCCGAATATAAAGGAGAACAATTTCTCTTTTTTCGTGAAGGCAATTGGTTTGTGACCATTCGATACAAGATCGACTCTCGGCATCAAGACCAGATCGAAAGGATCATCCGTCTTCACTTTTCCGAGAAGGAATAATCATTTGGAGGATCTGTCACAGTCATCGACTCGCATCGGAACCGGTTCTCCGGATCAGATGAGCGAACGCGAAAAAAATCCACGACTCGTATCGCGGAGGCAAAGACATAAAAAAGTCGGTCATTGCGTCTGAAAGATCGTTACTCCGCTTTTGGTAACGAGACGATCGACAAAAAGAACGCCGTTGAGATGATCGATCTCGTGCTGCACGACGCGTGCATTCAGTCCGACGAGTTCGGTCTGGACCTGCTCTCCATCCTCATTCAGGTACTTGAGCTTGATGCGTTTGGCACGCGAGACATTTCCCCATTCGCCGGGGAGTGATAGGCAGCCTTCTTCGCAGATTTCGGTCTCGGCGGAAAAAGAGAGGATCTCGGGATTGACCATCAGCGTCACGACTTCATCGATGGTGGCGAGAATAATTCTTTTGGATACGCCGACTTGCGGCGCGGCGAGTCCGACCCCTTTTTCGGCTTTCATGGTTTCGCGCATCTCGGCAGCAAGCTGCAAAATGGCATCATCGACACGTTCGACCGGTTCTGCGACCGTCCTGAGGACATCAGTATCTTTGCCGGTGACAACGGGCATGTTGGACATAAAAGTTTACGGGGCTGAAGATATTTTGCCAAAAAGTTACAGTTTTGCCAAGGATTTTCCCCATCGCCGGAACAAATCAGAGCGTGTCTGCATCGTTTCCTTTTGAGAAAGAAAAATCAACGTGCAGGAACAATTGAAAAAAGTCCCCCGATTATGCCACAATAGTTTCCGTATGTAATCAAGCCTATGAGTGCGCAAAATCTGACCGGCTCGGAAATCGTGATGGAATCATTGTTACGGCAAGGAGTCGATACGGTGTTCGGTTATCCGGGTGGTGCGGTGATCCCGCTCTATGATGTCATGTTCAAAAAGTACGTCCATGCCAAAAAGCTGCGACATATCCTGGTGCGACACGAGCAAGCCGCCGCTTTTGCCGCGAATGCGATCGGTCGAGTCACCGGCAAAGCCGGTGTGTGTATTGCGACCAGCGGTCCCGGCGCGACCAATCTTGTTACCGGAATCGCCGATGCGATGATGGACAATGCACCGATGGTGGCGATCACAGGGCAAGTCTTTTCGCATTTGATCGGCACCGATGCGTTTCAAGAGACGGATGCGATCGGTGTGATGATGCCGATCGTCAAGCACAGTTTTTTTGTCGATCGCGCGGAGGATATCGAACAGGCGATGGTGGAGGTGTTTCACCTCGCCGAGACCGGGCGCCCCGGCCCCGTCCATGTCGATATCACGAAAGATGCTTTTATCAAATCTACGAAATATTTCGGTGACCTGATGCCCGATCTGCCCGGCTATCGCCCGACGACGGAAGGCAGCGACTATCAGATCAAACGTGCGATCGAACTGCTCGAACAAGCGAAAAAACCGATCGCCATCATCGGGCACGGCGCCATGATCGCGAACGCGCGCGATGAAGTCATCACCTTTTTGGAAACGGCGGATGTGCCGGCGGTTGCGACTCTTCATGGACTTTCGACGATTCCGGCTGATCATCCCAATTTGATCTCGATGCTCGGCATGCACGGTTCGGTCGCGGCAAATTATGGCGTGTACAACTCCGATCTCGTCATCTCGCTTGGAAGTCGTTTTGACGATCGCATCACGGGACGACTCGACGATTTTGCGCCGGGGGCAAAGTTTATCCACTTCGATATCGATCCGGCGGAACTCGGCAAAAACGTGCATACCCATGTGCCGGTCGTGGGAGATATCAAGAACATTCTGCAAAAACTGAATCCCCAACTCCCCAAACGGATGGAGCACGAAGCCTGGTGGGGGCAGATCAAGAAGTGGCAAGACGAGTTTCCGATCGACAAAGGACAACGCAGTCAAAATCACAACGGGCAGATGATCGCACCGGATGTGATCAGCATCTTGGGCGAAGAAACCAAAGGCGATGCTTTTGTAACGGCGGATGTCGGACAACACCAGATGTTTTTGGCGCAGTATTATCCGTTCAAACGCTTTCGCGGACATGTCTGTTCCGGCGGACTCGGCTCGATGGGGGCGGGATTACCGCTGGCAATGGGCGTCAAGATCGCTCATCCCGATGCGGAAGTCTGGTCACTGAGCGGTGATGGCGGATTTCAGATGAACCTGCCCGAAATGGCGACCTTGCAACAAGACAATATTCCCATCAAAATCGCCGTCCTCAACAACAAATATCTCGGCATGGTGCGCCAATGGCAAGACATGTACCACAACAAGAATTACGCGAGCACCGAACTCTGGAATCCGGATTTTATCAAACTCGCAGAGGCATATGGCATTCCGGCTTTTTATGCGGACAACGTGGCAGATGCGCGCAAAGCGATACAAGAAGCACGCAAGATCAAGGGTCCGACCTTTATCGAATTCCGCATCGCTGCGGAAGAAAACGTCTATCCGATGGTCGATGCCGGCGCGAGTCTGAAGGATACGAAAGTGGGAACGGGGTAAGTCGTAAGCAGTAAGTTGTAAGTTATAAGCTGTAAGTAAGGCAAGCGGGACAGGCTTACTCACTGTCACAGCCTCACGATGTATCCGCTTTTTGTATGAAAGCCATTAACAAGCTATCACTTGGGAGGTCGGGGAGACTGTACCTCGGATAAATGGTGCGATTCCGGGTGGAGCCTCTCCCCCTGGACAGGGGGAGCTGGAGGGGGTAGATATCATTCGGCCGGAGCGAGGCTCAGCCCCGTTCCAAACTTTTCCCCTCAAAAGCGAAACGAGTACTTTGGTGTCGAATGTAAAAGAACCAGCGCATGCAAGAGCGCCACATTTCCAAACGGTAGCTGTTGCAGAATCAGGGAAACGAAAGCAACAGGGCTGAGCCCCGTTCCGGCAAAGTGCGATTGCTCCTCCCCTAAGATAGGGAAGGCTGGGAGGGGTTGATACGTATCAGATTCGACCCCCTCCAACTCCCCCTATTATAGCAACAGCCCCTTAACATCTGGTACAAAGA
>CAZYXI010000121.1:0-3991 GCA_964651215.1 uncultured Candidatus Peribacteria bacterium | reverse complement strand
GCATGATTATATCCTCGAAAGGTTCACCGTCTTTCTTCACCCTGAGGCAGGGGATGACGATGCGAGTTATCAGGTGATGCAATCGCTCATCACCGCCGGAAGCGGACGACTGTTCGGCTTTGGTGTCGGCGGTTCCGGACAGCGTCATGGCTGGTTGCCCGAAGTCCAATCCGATACGATTTTTGCCGCGATGGCGGAAGAGCTCGGATTTTTACGCATGATCTTGGTTGTCGGCATGTTTATTGCAATCGCGATCATCGGTTTCCAAGTCTCCAAAAACGCTCGCAATCGTTTTGAAATGCTGGTGGCGGCTGGGATCACCTCGTGGATCACGTTTCAGGCGCTTCTCAACATGGCGGTGACACTCGGCATGTTCCCTTTGACCGGCATCACTTTGCCGTTTATTTCGTATGGCGGCAGTTCGCTACTCAGCCTGCTTTTCGCCTCGGGTATTCTTTTACAGATCGCTCGTTTTTCTTCTCCTCATGCGCATCATTCTTCTCGCCGGCGGATCAGGCGGCCACATCTGTCCCGCGCTCGCTATCGCACCCAGACTGCGCGCGCTCGATAAGGAGGCAGACCTTCTGTTCGTCTGTTCTCGCAGTCACTTGGATGCTGCGATCTATCGCGAAACCGACGAAAAATATATCCGTCTGTTTTCCGGAAAGTTGCGGCGATATTTTTCTTTCAAAAATTTTTCCGATTGCCTGCTTCTTGGTGTCGGATTTTTGCAATCGCTTGCGATCATGGCGCGATATCGACCGGATGTGGTGTTTTCGAAAGGCGGCTACGTTTCGGTACCTTTTATTTTTGCAGCCCGACTCTTCCGCATTCCGATCGTCATCCACGAATCCGATTCCGTTCCGGGGCTTGCGAATCGCATTGTCAGTCGTTCTGCAACAAAAGTGTTGACGGCGTTTCCGCTCGATGAGGGCGAGTTTGTCGGGACTCCGATCCGCAGCGAGATTCTTGATGCGAGTGCCGAGCGGGGCAAGGCTTTTTTGGGCTTCGACGATGACAAGCCGATCCTCTTCGGATTTGCCGGATCACAAGGGAGCAAACATATGAACGAGATTTTTTATAATGCACTCGAACGCCTGATCGAGCACGCGAACGTGGTCTGGGTGACGGGCAAAAGCGTCCATTGGAGCATCGACAGACCGCAAGTGAGGATCTTCCCTTTCTTGCATGAAGAATTTGCCGATGTCTTGGCGGCCGCTGATCTGGTGGTCTGTCGCTCGGGCGGTTCGATCTTCGAAGTCGCGGCGCTCAAAAAGCCAATGCTCCTGATCCCGCATCCGTATACCGGCGGCGATCACCAGCGCAAGAACGCGGAGATCTTTGTCGAAGCCGGGGCGGCGGAAATGATCCTCGATAGCGATTTGACCGCCGACCTGCTGGCGAACAAGGTCATCAATCTGCTCACACATCCGCAGCGCAAGCAAGAGCTTGCTCGACATGCCGCTCGATTGTCTCGACGAGATGCGGCGGATCGGATCGCCAAGGCGATTTTTGCGGAGAGAAAGAGTTGACAAAAATTAATATATTTATAAAATACATATACTAGTTTTATCACTATATGATTCCAGATCATGAAAAAAGTGTAATTTATACTTCTTTTATTGAGGCGATGAATTATAAAAATTCAGGTAGAGATCAAATTATTGAGTCAATATGTGCTCGTCTCAGGTATTTTTATAAGATTGATATTTCACCAGAAAAATTGGCTGAATCGATGGTGTCGGTCAATCATGAAGGGTCTGTGCAACTTATTAAAAGTGCAGTAAGAGCAATAATCACCTGCCCCTCAGTTGGATTGATGACTTGGCTCAGCCTTCATGAAATCACCTCTATCAGAAATACCATATTGGCAGTCGGATTAATGAGTTTAGCAAGTCTCTATACAGAAATTAGAGATATTTTCAAAAAGCATGAATGTGCTGAAAGAGCTGCACTTATTGAATGGATTAAGAATAATTCTCAAGCTTTAGGCTCCCAATAGATCAGTTTATTTTTGATAATTTATTCTTCTGATATTTTTCGGTAGGCTGGAAATTGTTAATTTTGAAGTGATGAAAATCCTGGCCATCGAGACTTCTTGCGATGAAACCGCCGTGGCGATCGTAGAAGACGGCACCAAAGTGCTCGTCAATGTCATCGAAAGTTCGGTCGCCGAGCACAACAAAACCGGTGGAGTCGTTCCCGAAGTGGCGGCACGCGATGCCGCCGCAAAGATTTTTCCGGCACTCGAGAAAGCTTTGTCAGAATCAAAACTTACGCAAGCCGACATCGATGCGCTTGCGGTGACGAGTGGCCCGGGGCTGATGGGTTCGCTTCTTGTAGGCGTCGAAACGGCGCGGACACTCGCGTATCTGTGGGAAAAACCATTGATCCCGGTGCAGCATATCACCGGACATATTTGTGCGAATCGAATCGAGGTTCCCGAACCGATTCAATTTCCTGCTTTGGTCTTGACGGTGTCCGGCGGGCACAATGATCTTGTCATTTGGCGTGACGAGTTCGAATTTAACCGCATCGGGCAGACGATCGATGATGCTGCCGGCGAAGCCTTTGACAAAGGCGCACGCATCTTGGGGCTGGGGTTTCCGGGGGGTCCGCTTGTCGCCAAGCTTGCCGAAGAAGGGGATCCGAAGGCATTTCCATTTCCTCGTCCGATGCTTGGGAGTGGCGATCACAACTTTTCCTTTTCCGGACTCAAGACCGCACTCCTCTATGCGGTTCGCGATGCCGGCGGGCTTGATGCGATCGACCGCCAAACCCTTGCCGATCTGGCGGCCTCGTTTCAAGAAGCGATCTGCGATACCCTCGCACAAAAACTGCTTCGCGCCCTCGAGGCGCGCCCCGACATACAAGAGATCCACTTGAGCGGCGGTGTTTCGGCAAATCTACGACTGCGTGAAATGGTCGGCGAGGCTGCGCGACAATCGGGCATCGTCTTTCGACATCCCAAGAGGATCGCGTATTGTACCGACAACGCGGCGATGATCGCCGGTGCCGCCTACTGGAAATATCGTTCGATGCCGGATGCGCCTTGGTCATGGCAAGAGGTGCAGGCATCGCTCAGTCGAGAGCTTTGCAATACTTGAGCTTTTAATACTACCTCGCACACAGATCTTGTTAGCCACTTTTGCAAAAAATCCATTTTTCGGGCATCATAACAATAGTTTTGCATACCGTATGCATAATGAGCATCACGATCACCACCAAAAACACGATCATCCTTCTGATGACTGTTGTCATCACGATTCCACTACAAAATCTCTCGATAATTGTTGTGGCGACAAGCCAAAAGTAGCGGATTGTTGCAGCCACAAACCAATCTCGACAGATTCGCACCACGACGAGATCGATGCCTGTTGTGCGATTCCGAACGGAAAAAAACGTCGTCCCGATCTGATCTTGTGGGGGAGTAGTCTCGTGATCGCTTTTTTTCTCGCGTGGTACTACTTTTTTGAATTTTCGCTGGTCGAAGCTCCGTTGATGTATGGGTTTGCCACCGGCATTCTCGATCTGCTCAGCCGGATGTGGTGGGGGCTGCTGCTCGGGTTCTTTTTTGTCGGGTTGATCGGTAACGTGCCGCGCGAATTCTTGCTTTCACTCTTGGGCAAGGGCGGAACAGTCTCCGGTATTGCGCGCGCGACTGCCGGCGGATTGCTCCTTGATCTGTGCTCACACGGGATCTTGATGGTCGGGATGCAGCTCTACCGGCGTGGTGCATCGCTTGGTCAGGTGATGGCGTTTTTGATCGCCAGCCCGTGGAATTCGCTTTCGCTCACTTTTATCTTGTGGGCGCTGATCGGACTCAAGTGGACACTTGTTTTTATTCTCCTGTCTGCGCTTATTGCGATTGTTTCCGGTGTGTTTTTCGAGTATCTCGTGCGGAATAAAATACTCCCGTCCAATCCGAATACGGTGCAATTGCCGGATGGATTCCGTTTCTTTTCTGAAGCAAAACGCCAGTTTGGCACAT
>CAZYXI010000120.1:0-4010 GCA_964651215.1 uncultured Candidatus Peribacteria bacterium | reverse complement strand
GATCTTGCTGTTTTGACTGATAATCTCCTCGCGATTGCTGAGCAGCCGTGCAAACTCGCCAAGGCGCGAAAGTGCTGTCGGCGCAATGGTAAGCGCATCGGTGGATTCTTCGGGCGTGTCGAGCAGGTTGAGGACAAGCGCTTCGGTGACGGGGACGATCTCGCAGATCTCTCTCGTGTATTTTACAAACACCCCTTGTTCCAAGTCGATGTCGGCATGTTCGAAATGCAAATACATCTTGGTCGCGGTGATCTTGATGCGCAGATCGGAAACATCGTATTTGAGCGCGTACAGATAGAGGTAAAGCAGGACGACCTGATGACTGTCACCGATGAGGGCGCCGGTTTTGGGATTTTTGAGCAGAGCTCCGATATTGTGACCTTTTTGCGGTTCGTACGCGATCTGCGTGCGAAAATATTCCATGATCTGCTTCAGGTACTGGATCTGGCGATGACGCGCTTTGAGTTCTTCGGCAGGGATTTCTTTTTCGTACAATTCCAAAAACAAAGCGTCTTCATCCGGCACCTGCATAAAACTGTAGGACTGGAATGAGCTTTTGATCGCTTTGAGGTTTTCATACAGCTGCGTCCGGACCTCTTTAGTCAGTGACGCATAGCCTTTGTACTGCCGTTCGCACCATACCGCCAACGCGACGGCGTCTTCTTGCATCAAAGCGAGCACCGCGGCGCGCAACCCGTCTGCATCTTTGGCGGCGAATTTTTTTTCGAGTAGCGTATCCGCCTTATTTTCAAATTCGTTCACATACGGACTAAACTTGGCGCGGACGTGCTTCAGCATGTTTTGCATGGAGGAGTCATGAGATTTGTATTCCCAGTATTATAGCGATTTTTGGAGAAAAAAGGAACTCTTCCTTCTCGACCGGTTTTTGCGCTAGAGTAGGTGTGCAATTTCCGATCGCCGCATGAGCGACATCGCCGAACGCATCATCAGGCTCGCAGAAAAAAATGATTGGCGCATCTGCGCAGCGGAATCGGTCACCGGCGGACGCATCGCGGCGGCGTTGACCGCTGTTTCCGGCGCAAGCCGGTCTTTTTACTGTGGCGGAGTGTTCTATGATACGCGCGCCAAATCGGCGTTCTTGGGATTGACGGATGATTTTTTTGCAGAATGCGGTGTCTACTCGACCGAATGCGCGGTAGAAATGGCTTCGCGTTGGCGCGAACGTTGTCAGGCGGATTTTTGCATCGCCACGACCGGCGAGGCGGAACCGATCGACAGTCCGCATGGACGTGTGTTTTTTGCCGTTGGGACACCGGAGGCTACAGAACACACCGACAAAGGGTTTGGCGGAGGAAGAAACGCGATCCAAACCGAGGCGACGGAATATGCCTTGCGTTTTTTGTTAAAAATGATGGAGCAAAAATTGCGCTAAGCCTTGGTTTGTGCTACAATAGACCGAATATTCAAAACAAAATGGATGCTCAGGAACGCCAGCGCCTTGTCGCAGTGATCAAGTCATTTGCGGACACGATCAATCATTCGCGTCAACGCGCAGAGTCGGCGCGCATGCAATTGGAACAGCTGCACCTTGCCAAGGAGGCAGTATCAAGGCAAGAGGGCTTGGAAGAAATCGAAAAAGAGATTGCGACGATAGACTGACTTGTAGAACACACATGGAAAACATGAGATTTCAATGTCATACAAATTCTGCCGCGCGCTGGATAGAAACGCGTTTGGTGTCGGTGTATCACGTTCCATCGTCACCGGAAAACAGTGGAGGATTTGATCGCGAACCTGCAAAAGAACGACCTCGTTCTTCCCGGACTCAGGAAGTCCTTTATGGTGAGTTTGAAAATACTCCCGATTCCGAACTTGAAGATACGGCGGAAGATCTGCTGAGGCTCGGAGTTTCAAACATGATCAATGCTCAAGAGCAGCATGAAAAACCCTATGCTCATGAATCCAATAATCTGCTGTTGGCGAAGTTGCCCGAGCTGGATGACGGCGATGCAGGGGCACTTTATTTGGCATCCGAAACGCAAGAAGGCGTTGCGCTTGCGCTCTACGGCGAAGAGGCGATCACACCCGAGATCAATGATCCGAATAGCCAAGGACTGGATAAATTACCTCTTACCGCAAGACTTGGAGCGATCTCGCCCGAAGAACAGGTCAAACAGATCACCGGCTTATTAGAAACCGAAGGCATCGATCCGACTGAGCACCAAGCCAATATCGCATCGACTATCACAGATGGTGGAGCAGTGATCGTAGAAGTCGCCGGGGTCCCGATCGTCTGCGGGAAGGGAGCAGAAAGAGACGGGCATCGCTCGGATAAGATCTACTTCGTCTCGCATGACAGGACGCAAAGCGGCTTTGTGGATGGCGGAGGCGGAAATGGCGGCATCTCGACCGGCACGGCATCGGGAAGTAATCCGAAAGAAAAAACAAAATCGGTACCTTCCAATGATTCTGGACATCACGACAACGGCGAAATTTATAAAGCGAAAACGAAACAGGATTTGGCATTTGGCTTTACAAATGTTTCAGCACAAAATTCTCTTCGTATCGAGCGCAAACAAAGCGCCGACCATGGTGTCAAATCCGCTCTGATGGCAGCATCGGTTGCGCCGCTCCAACCACCGCACGCCTTGCGCAATCGCGAAGCAAAAACGAGCAACAAAGATTATGACTTTCATTACAGCAAGGCGGAACAGGCGGTGATCTCGTCACTGATGAGTGATCCGGCGGTGACCAAAAAAGTGATAAATATCGCCGATGGCAGTCCGACGTTTTTGAAAGCGGTGCTTGATCTGATGGCGTTTCGCTATGGACCGCACACCGAAGACGCACTTCTCGTCGACGACGGGGACGACCGCATGAAGACTCTCTTCGCGGCGATGAAGACACATTTTGAGACGAATCCTCATGCACGCGAAATCGCCGATCATCTCTGGAAAACCGAACTTATCCACATGCAGCCAAGTGCGAAAAATCCGGAAGACAAAAAGCTGCGCGGCAAACTGGCACAATTGCGCCTCGAGGATTGCCTCAACCCCGTTGATTGGCGCGACATGGCAAGCGCACGCAGAAAAAAAGAACTCCCGATGATCACGCTTTATAACCACTTTCCGGAACTACGCTCCGAAAAAAAGGAGAAAACACTCGAAGTGTAGAGAGAAAATCTTAGACCCGAAAAATCCGCTCGCTCGCAATTTTCAAAATCGCCTCCAGGTTATCATCCGGCGCGGCGCGGTTCTTCCGCTCCAAGCCGCATTTTTGACATTTGTACAGCAAAACGTAGTCGGTCTTTTTGGTGCCGGGCAACACGGCGATCGGTTCCATTATTCCATGGCATTTACTCGCGCGATCACCGGGCGACTCCCCATCGACATGCTTGCCAAGCAGGCATTTGCGACAATGGTCGCGACAGGTTTTTGGAGCCGGCGGATTCGCCTCGTGGCACGATTCGCAGACAAAGCCGTCGTTTTTGGTGATAAAAGCCATGTGACGAAAGCCCCCTTGTTAATGGAGGCTTGGGGGATTTTTAAATGGTGAAACCGGATTTTTTCAGAACATCGAGCGCGCGTTCAAAATCCACCCCCGAAATAAACACATAGTCCGTATCGAATGTCGCGAGCGCGAGTATCGAAATCTTCGCATCCGCCAGCGGATTTATGACCTGCTTCAAAATTCCGATCTCGGTGAACGCAAAGGTCGAATCTAAGCAAAAACCTCGCCAGTTTTTTTCGATCTTCTGCCAGGGCACATCTGGGATGTTTGATTCTTCGAACAACATTGAGACTTCGTTTGGTGTTTTCGTCAGGGAAAAAAACTCATTGCCTAGGTCTTGCAACAAGGAGATATCGGTTTCGGGAGCATAACGGACTATGGCGTAAGTCTTTTTGAGCAGCTTGAGTTTCATAGAATCTTTGAAAAATCTACCCCCTCCAGCTCCCCCTGTCCAGGGGGAGAGAACTCTCGATCCCCCGTAACAGTGGGGACAAATACCATTGTATCACACATTAAACTTGAACAAGCACACATCGCCA
>CAZYXI010000119.1:0-4056 GCA_964651215.1 uncultured Candidatus Peribacteria bacterium | reverse complement strand
AGCCGCAGCATCCCATTCCACCTTTTGTCGGACCGGTGCTGGCGGCACATCTCGAGTGGCGGAATCTGATCTTTACCGCTCTCGCACTCGGCAGTATGGGGTTTGTGTATGCATGGTTACAAATCCTCAAATGGAAGCAGCCCGGACGAGGATGGATGAATACGGTCGCCCTTTTGCTGTTTATCGGGTGCTTCATCGAAGGCGGCATCATCCGCGACACCGTACCTGCCGGCACGCATTTTTTGATCTTGCTTGCGATCTGGAAACATCTCTTTGTCCGCGAACGCCGTGATGCCTTTACCTATGTCTTTTTGGTACTGTTCGTCTTTGTCGCGCTTTCGCTCTATACCTTGAGCGCATGGTTTATCATCCTGTTCTTTTTGTTTTTGATCCATTCGGTGTCTTTGCTCTCGATCTATTCCGCCGGAGAGCGCGCCGAAGAATACCAGCGCGCCTTCGAATCTCCGCCCTTTCGATTCGATCGTCTCAAGATCAGCGGCATCGTCCTCACTTTGACATTGGTCTTGTTTTTCGTCCTTCCTCATGGAAATCAGAACAAAGACACCTCGCTGCTTGAAACGGAGCAGACGAATCAGACGGGATTCGATGAAGAAGTCCGTTTGACGGATGTACTCAGTATCAAACAGGATTTTTCAAAGAAGATCGTGATCGAGAACGCCCGTCCCGAAGCGGTCGACGACTATGCCCGACTGTATTGGCGGGGCATGCGCTTTGATCGCTTTGCGGAGAATACGTGGAAAAAACCGGATTTCGAGCCGATTCCGATTCGCACCGAAGATGTCCAAGTCCCCGAAACAGTATCATGGGATGTCCGCTTTTATCATCAGGGAGGCGATACGATCTTTCTGCCCGTGGCGCCGATCCGGATCGAAGACGGTCGTTATGCACCGGAGCATTGGCGTGCTCGCCGCATGATCTATCTCACCTACGATCAAGACCACACCTTGTACAAATTCACCGATCCGCAATACAACGATGCCTTGCTAAGATTGATATTCGCAGCGGACGAGAACGACATGCCCAAAGCAGCGGTCGATGCGGATTTTCTCTATCGCCCACCGCTCCTCGATAGCGAGACCATCGCGCTGATGACTCCGTTTTGGGAATCGATCCCGGAAGAAGTTAAAAACGATCCGCAAGCGCTTTCCGACTACATCATGCGTGACGCCGGCTTGCGGTACAGTCTGGGTGAGACCGCCCCCAATCTCCGTTCGTTCTTGTATGAGACCAAGCAAGGACATTGCGAATATTTCGCCAGTGTTTTGGCTCTGACGTTGCAGCATCTTGGCTATCAAGCGACCTATGTCAACGGCTACCAGGGCGGCGAATGGAACGAGCGTGCCAAGGCATGGATCATACGCGGGGTCAATGCACATTCATGGGTCGAGGTCTTCGACAATAACGGCGGCTGGCAGCGTCTCGATCCGACTCCGCCGAGTGATGAGACGTTTTTCCCGACGCGCACGCAGGGTTGGCGCCTCGAATTTTATCAGGTCTATGACTGGGTGGAACTGAGATGGTTCGAATTTTTCGTCAGCTACACCGGTGAGAAGCAACGCGAACTTTTTATGCAACTCTTTGTCCATCGCAGACTTGTATTCTGGTCGATTGTACTTTGGATCCTGTACAAAAAAACCTACAGACCCCTGCGAAGCTGGATCAAGACGACCTGGAATCGGACTCCGACGGAACGGTTCTTGTGGTGGCTAAAGCGCAAGAGCAAAGGAGATATATTCGTCTTACACCGATTGTTCGATAGATTCCCCGAACTGGTCGATCGGACGCGCAAAACCGTTTTTGGAAAAACACCCCACAAATCCGAACTCAAGGCTCTCAAAAAAGCTTGGAAAAAATCTCTCTGAGCGATGATCGAAGTCGGTATCGGATATCGGACCGCAACTCGAACCGGCTATCATTTTTCCTGGATTTTTGCGATAATAAGCGCGTATGAACGGAAGCATCGTACTTGCGGCATTGATGTATCTTCTCCTGTTTGCGGGAGTGGTGTGGCTGCTATACATCCTCTTGTCGATCCGCAAAGACCGCAATCGTGCGCTTGATCTCGTATTTTTGGAGGTCCGGATCCCGAAAAAAGACGGTAAGGAAGAAAAAGACGAAGGGGAGCAGTTCGGTTCGAGCAAGGATTATGTCAAAATCATCGGCGTGATGTCGCAACTCTTTACGAGTATCAACGCCCTGCGCGAAAAGCAACTTTTCGGTTCCGAATTCTTTACCTGCGAATATTCGGTGATCAACGGTGAGATCTATTTTCATATCGGTGTACCGCGCGATGCCAAGGTTTTGATCGAAAAACAGATCACGAGTTATTACTCCGAAGCGGTGGTCGAAGAAGCGCCGGCGCCGAATATTTTTACGAAAGGGAACAAAGTCGCCTGCAATTATTTTTTGCTGAGCAATTCGTTTTGTCTTCCGATCCGTACCATCGATCGCATCGAATCGGATTCGCTCAACAATATCGCCAACGCCCTGTCCAAGATCAAGCAAAACGAAGGTGCGGCGATCCAATTTGTCTGCCGTCCGGTACTCGATAAATGGCAAGCCAAATGTCAAAGCCTCGCAGAAGCGATGTACGAAGGCAAAAAATCGCGTTCCTTTTTCTCAAAGATCAATCCGTTTTCGTGGCTGGCGTTTTTGTTTACGGTCGCGGTCGAAGGACCGACCGATGAAAACATGAAAGGCTTCGGAGGGAGTGACAAACCCGGACAAGCAACACCGCTCAAACAAGAAAAGGTAAAAGCCATCGAAGAAAAAGCGTCCAAAGTCGGCTTTGATGTGATCGTCCGCCTCGTCACCTCCGCCGCCACTCAACGCGAAGCCAACCTGCAACTCTCGAATGTCCGCGGTGCTTTCGAGCAGTTTAATTCCCCGGACATGAATGGGTTTTATCGGAGCAAACGCCACAACAAGCGCAAGCTTATCCGCGATTACATTTTTCGCAATTTTTCCCGACCCTTCTTTATCTGTCTCCGCCGCCTGATCAAAACCGGCGAATGGCGACAGATTTTGAGTGCGGACGAAATGGCGGCGCTCTATCATTTTCCGAATGCGCTCTACAACAAATCGCCGGCGATCCGTTGGCAAGATTTTAAGATCGCTGCCGCACCGCACAATCTTCCGACCGAAGGCTTGCTGCTCGGACACAATATTTTTCGCAACGAAAAGCGCGAAGTCCGCATCAAACGCGATGACCGACGACGGCATTTTTATGCGATCGGAAAATCCGGAACGGGAAAATCGACGATCCTCGAATACATGATCCGCCAAGATCTGCAGAACGGTGAAGGAGTCTGTGTCATCGATCCGCACGGAGACTTGGTGGAAGCGGTATTGCCGTACATTCCGCGATCGCGCGCGGATGATGTGATCCTCTTTGACCCCGGCGATCTCGCGCGCCCGATGGGACTCAATCTCCTCGAAGCCCGTACCGAAGAGCAAAAAGAATTCGTCTCGCAAGAGGCGCTTTCGATCTTTATCAAACTCTATGGTGAAGAGATCATGGGTCCGCGCCTGCAGCATTACTTCCGCAATGGTATTCTGACTTTGATGGCGGACGAAAAAGAAGGCGCGACGCTGCTTGATATCATGCGTCTTTTTACCGATGACAATTACCAGAAGATGAAGACGCCGAAGGTGACGAATCCGAGTGTGCGTAGCTTTTGGGACCGCGAAATGGCGAAGTCCGGCGCGCGCGAAAAAGAAGAGATCATCCCCTATTTTGCGTCCAAATTCGGTCCGTTCGTCACCAATGCCCAGATCAGGAATATCCTCGGTCAGACCAAATCCGGCTTTGATTTCCGTGATGTGATGGACAATCAGAAGATATTACTCGTCAATCTCTCCAAGGGAAAACTCGGCGATCTCAATGCAAAACTCCTCGGTATGATCATGGTGAGTAAGATCCAAATGGCGGCGATGAGTCGTGTCGACACGCCGGAAAAAGAGCGTAAAGACTTTTATCTGTATGTGGACGAGTTCCAGAATTTTGTCACGGATTCGTTTGCCTCGATTCTCTCG
>CAZYXI010000118.1:0-4061 GCA_964651215.1 uncultured Candidatus Peribacteria bacterium | reverse complement strand
ATTCTGACTTTATCGTAATCCACCAACCGACGCTTCAGGGAAAACGAAATGGGAAAAAATTTATCAAGGGCAATGTCGATGCTGAGCTCGTTCTTCATGCCATGATTGAGTATCCGAACTATGATAAGGCTATCATTGTTTCGGGAGATGGGGATTTCTATTGCTTGATCGATTATTTGGAATCCCAGAAAAAACTTTTGCATGTCCTGATTCCCAATCCCAACAAGTTTTCTGCCTTATTACGAAGATTTCGCCCATTTTTTATTCACATTGATAAACTCCAGAAAAAACTGGGATCTAAAAACAAAAAGAGTGGGAGTAACCTTCGGACGGAACCTTAGGTGTGCCCACTCATCGTGATGCCTCAAGTATAAATGAATGTAATACACAGTGCAACACATTTTGTGACACATTTCTGCGCCAAAGCTGATATTCTCCGTTTAGCGTTCTTGCGACTAGTTCCTGTTTGTTTCTTGGGCACTCAGCCTTCCTATTTCTGAAAAAATCTGCTTTAATAGGAGGATATATTCAAACAAAATGCAAACCGAAGAAAATGATCTCCACGGTGCCAAAGATATCTTTCTGATCACCGCTGTCTGCGTCACGGTCGGCCTGGTCATCGCCTTTACCCTTGGCTATCTCGAACCGAGCATGCTCTATTCCGCTTCGCTTTGGTTCTGGGATCGATAACGGAAGCAAAAGGATTTAGTAAAGCAGCGATTTGGATTTGAGAGTGATCCCGTGCTCATGTTCGAGGAGAGCGATCAAAAAGCGGGTGAATTTGTCGAGCATCTCCGGCGGCGCGGTGACTTTTTCGCAAAGCGCAAACTCGGCATGTTGCCAAAAGCGCAAGACTTTGATCTCGTCAAAAGCGAGAGGTGTGCCGGCAGCGGCATCGTTTTGGCAGATGATCTCGCCGCTCGGTTGCCAAAAACCGGCAGTCGAAAAACGCTTTTTGCAGAGCGGACAATCTTCGAAATGCGGCAAAAAACCGTAGAGCGTCACCGCCTTGATCAAAAAGATCGCCAAGGCGCGCGATGGTACGGATGTATTCGAAACGTCTTGTAAGAGTCGATAAAAAAACGCATTCCCCTGCCCTTCGCGCGAGAGCTTTTGGGCGACTTCGGCAAGCAAAAGAAACAGCGGATCGGAGGACTTGAGTCCTCCACTCAGCGGCTCGGCTCGCGTCAATTTGCTCAGTCCCGAGTCCGCTTTTGGCTCGATACACTCAAAACGGATACAGCAGAACGGCTGCAAGATCCCGGAAAGTTTGGCATGTGGACGCCGCGTGCCTTTGGCAAGCATCGACAGCTTGCCGGACTCTTTCGCAAAGACCGTCAAGATCACGTCGTATTCAGAAAAAGGGCGCGACTGCAGCACCACTCCTTCATCTGACAATATCTTCACGTGCTATCAAAAATCAGAAAACATATCTTTACGGCGTAAAGCGTACTCCACCGCAAAGAGCGCAGCAAGCAAAGAAGATAAAATCAGCAACAGACCGTTGTCCCAGGTGATCGCGAACAAGAAGCCGTCACGCGCGAAAAAATCTGTCAGAAACGTACTTTTGATCTCAAATTCGCTGACGATTCCAAGGAGAACGCCTTCGATAAGCGTTACCGTCCAATTGAAGAGGAGCACACTCACGAGCAACGCGACTACCGCGATCACCACACCTTCGATCACATACGGCAGCCGAATATACGACATATTTGCCCCGACTAGGCGCATCACCGTCATTTCGCGGAAATTGGATTTGACGACGAGCAGCACGGTATAAAAGACGAGGAAAAACGCTACCGCGATAAACACCGCCCAAAACAGCGTCACGGTTTCTTTGGCGAGGCGCGTCATTCCCAAAAAGCGATCGACCTTCGCTTTGTTAAAATCGTTTTTGCGGAAGGTCTCCGGATCGATCACTCCGCGCCAGTTCTCGGAGCGGAGCCAATGAACGACATTTTCGGTACCTTCTCGCTCTGCGATCGGGACAATGCCAAAAACCGTCGTCAACGGATTATCGATTTCGTAACGCTCGAGAAATTGGGTCTCATCCGGAAATTTGCGACGAAATTCCTCCAGTGCGTCTTCACGCGTGAGTTCCCAAAAACCGATGATCTCGCCCTTTGCTTGCTTTTGGACAAGCTCGGAGCGAAAGGCATCGACCTTGGTATCGGTCGCTTCCCGATCGATAAAGACCGCGATATCGACTTTGCGTTCGATATTGTCAATAACGAGATCGGAGAGTGTTCCGACAAACGTGGACAGATGGGCAAGAAAAAAGACGAGCGACAGACCGATGATCGAAAACAAAGCTGCCACGCGATTACGCCACAATGACGAACTGACATTCCGACAAATGCGAAAAAAAGTGGTCATGCGCAAGCGCTGCAAGAGAGAAATTGACGATCTTTACTTTTTATGGACTGCAAGAAACAGATTGATTCCTGCAATATTCCGTTGATTTTGTTCCAGATGGCATGCATTGGGGTCGCGCGAGGAAGAAAAATTTATCTTTTGATTATAGCAAATAAAAACATTTTTTAGCAACAGCAAGACAAATAATTAGACAATTTCTCCATTTCTGCGATAATGAAATGTGTGTTTTTCTCTTTTCTTTTCTTAAATGAAAAAACTCCTTTCTGCTGTTAGCAGCATCGCGCTGATCTTGGCGCTTTTGGGTCTCGCACCGCTTGTGGCAACCGCTCAAGACGATGGCACGACCACCGACACCACGACTTCGACCGAAACGGAAGAGACCGCCGGTGACGACACTACGTCCGATGATGATTCTGCTGAGGACGAAGATGAATCCGATGATGATTCGGAAGACGATTCGGAAGACGAAGCTGAGGATGATGATTCGGAAGACGATGAATCCGATGATGATTCTGCTGAGGACGAAGATGAATCCGATGATGATTCGGATGGTGACGATGACCGTCCGGGCATGAAAAATCGCATGGATAAAATGCAACAAAAAGCCGATCGCGCTGAGATGAAGCAGACAAAGCGGATCGTGCGCCAACAAATCAAACGTACGAAGCAAGAACTGCGTCAAGATTTCCGTCAAAAACGCATCGAGCTCCGTCAGCAGTTCCGTGAAAACAAAGAAGAATTGCGCAAACATGTCGCCGAACTTCGCAAGATGAAACGTATGAATTTTGTCGAAATGATCATTCAGGCACGTATCGAGTGTTTTCAAGCAAACTCCGAAGACCGACCGGCAGCACGCGTCTGCATGCGTGAACAGGTCAAAGCCGGTGTTATGGCTTTTGTCGAAGCAAAACGTGATGCACGTAACGCTTGTATCGATGATGACAGCGACGAAGAATTGACGGCTCAAGAGCGTCAAGCCTGCATCTACGAAGTCCAAAACGAATTCCTCTACGACGAAGATAGTGATGATGACGGCATCGAAACAACAGAAGATGAAGCGATGGAGGATGAAGACGACTCCGCAGATGACGCAACAGATACGGACACGGACGATGAAAGTGACGCAGAAGCAGACGAAGATACTGCCGAAGACACTGAGAGTTCGGACGACAGCGATACCGATGAGACGGATGAAGCTGCCGATGACACCGGATCAACCGATGAGACGGACGACAGCGATACCGGTTCCGATGACGGTGAAGACGAAGAAGCACAATCGTAAACCGTGGACTGAACGATTTTAGAAAACTGAAAAAACCCTTCCGCCCCAGGCGGAAGGGTTTTTTTTGAGACTCGATTACTTGGAGCGCTCCTTCAGTCGAGCCAAAACATCATCAAGCGAGCAATCTTTGGAGCGAAGGAGGACCAACAGGTGAAAAAGAAGGTCGGCGGATTCTCCGACAAAGGCATCGCGATCAGGATTTTTGGCGGCAATGACGGTTTCGACTCCTTCTTCACCGACTTTTTGCGCAATGTGATCGATACCGGATCGGAACAGATCCGCCACATACGAATCCGGAGGCAAAGTCTGTTGGCGCTCGGCGATCAAGTGATCGAGCGAGAAGAGGATTTCGGAAAGTGGCGCGACCTCATCACCATGGAAAAAACAGGATTCCGCGCCGGTG
>CAZYXI010000117.1:0-4086 GCA_964651215.1 uncultured Candidatus Peribacteria bacterium | reverse complement strand
CGTTTGGAGTATTAAAAGTATTTTGTTGAACTTCATATCCCAAGTATTTGCCAAGTGATTGATGTCCCAAACAAATACTGAGCATGTATTGAGTTTTTTGTCGAGCATCCTTAATGGATTCAATGGTCGAGCTCGTTAAGGTGTCAAGATTATTAATCGCTTCTTTATGTGCGTCATCGGTATTGATGACATTTTGTGGCCCACCACTAAAGACAACCATTGCTGCATTACTGATTATATCTTGGATTTCGCGAACGGAAGAATCAGCAATGTTCACGACTTCAACCACTAACTCATGATTGCGATTGAGTATCTCAGGTGCAATCGCAGCGACCATGTTGCGAATCCTATCTGTCGCCCTTGCTTGCCATAGCTCACGAGTTGAGTCATGCAAAGCATACAATGCATCTTCAATATAGTTACTCACGATGACAACCTTCACTTTCTCGCCGTCGGTTACCGCTTCATGTTCGATACTCGAAAACAAAGAAAAATCCCCTCCGTTTTTTGTGCGGAGGGCGGGATCAGATTCGAAACATTTCAAAAACTATGCCCTCGCGCGTGCACCGAGACAACACATCAGACAACCGGTCGAAGCCGCAGAAAGTGTCTGTGCGAAAAGAGACAAGTTTGTAAAAAAAGCATCTGCAATAAACCGCTTTGCCCAAAAATTGTCAAACCATTTTTGACAACGGAGAGTTGTCGCTTTTGTGAAAAGCGAAAAAAAACGCTATACTGATGGGATATCAAAGATTTGGAAACAATGGACATCAAGACCTTGCTGCGAGAAATATTCTTGCCAAACGCACCGGCGACAAAGAAAAACGATCAGGTCACGGAAAAAATCGCGCGTCCAAAAAAACCCGGCAAACGCCCACATCCGGTCAAATCCTTTTTCGCGTGGATGCTCGGCATCATTCTGCTCGTGATCGCCTGCATCTTGTTTTTTCGCGCACTCGTACCGGCAATGATCCTGATCACCATCGGTCTCGTCGTGACTCCTGCCGGTGAAGAGTTGTTGTACAAGATCTTCGGTTTTGATTTTTGCCATCGCTGTAAGAGTTGGATCCTCATCATCGGAGGGCTGCTCTTTATCGCCAGTCTCGGCGCAATGGCGTAAATTCTACTCCACCAGTACTGATTTGAGATCCATCGCTTGTCCGTTGACGAAGGACGGCATTTTTTTGCGGATCAGCGGAAAGGCCCATTTGTAGGCGATTGAGGAAATAGCACGCGACAGGAAGAGGTGATCGATGCGGCGATAATGCGCTCTTTTGCGGATCAGAAAGGATGATGCCGATCGCGAGACGCGGGAGGCGGAAGCGGCGGTCTTCCATCCGGGACTGACGGAAAAACGATACGTATCGGGATAACTCCTTTCAAATGCAGCTAACTGCCGCAAATGTTTTTTGGAATTCTGTCCGGCAAGCAGTCGGCGACAACTGACGAACATGCGCAAGCTGGCGATCTGAAAATCGATGTCGGGGACGCGTAAGCGCTTGCCCAGGCTCGCGATCCGATCGATCTTGGCAAAAGGAAGCGGCTTGTGAGTATTGAAAAAAAACTGATGCCAACGGATAAAAAACGGATTGATGGTGATATGGTCCCAAAACAGCCACAACAGCGGCGGAATCCGAAACCGGCGGAAGTAGAGTGTACGATCCGCAAAACCGGACACATAAAGCAAGCGGCTCATCGTCGTTGTAAACAAGCGCACAAATTCGACCATGGCTTTTTTGCCCTGGAAAAAATCGACGATCGCCGTTTCCGGAGAAGATGTTTGGTGAATGAGCGCAAAAGTGGCGCAAGTGTTGAGTTCGTTCCAAGGTGATGAATCGTGCAAAAAGGTCAGATCGCGTCGCTTTGACCAGCCGCCACTCTGACACCAGACGGTGCATCCGACAAAATGCGGATTATTCCGTGCTTGCTGCAAATACGTTTCGTATTCCCACCCGACATAATATGGATGCATACCAAATCCCTCGCGCTCGCGGCGCGTCTGCAATTCGAGCATTTTTTTGTGAGTGCCGCGCAAAAAAAGCGGATTGAGTTGTTGCTCTTCATACCAATAAAAATCACTCTCGCCATACTTCATCGAAATGATCAGTCGCTCGCTCTCGATATCGCGAAAAACGCGGTCATACGTCCGGCGATTCCAGATCAGGTCGCCGATCGGATGCGCTCCCACCGTCCAAGTCCGGAAGATCAGTTGGCGCTCCCTGCGCTCAAAAATGGGAAGGAGATGTTTTAAAAAGCGATTCGCCTGCTTCGGGGTTTTCAGAAAAAGCCCACTGTGAAAATCCCCCACCACATCGACGCCGTCCGCTTCGCCGATCCGCATGATCACACCGGCGACCGAAAACTGTGACAAGACCTGCTCGAGCGCATCGGCAAACAATTGTAGCGAAGTTGCAAATTTCCCGCGTGTCCGCGCATGCAAGTACGGATTGGAAAACATGACATCGGTTGTGACATAGACCGCTTTGTCGAACTCAAGCGCAAGCGAAAAAATACGCCCGTAAAACTCGCGATATTGCGCCAACTTTGCCCGCAACGCAGCCGGATAAAAATCAAAATCGGCCAGATGCGCGATGTCATCAATCGAAATCGCGGAAGAGTTCAAATGCGCCGTTCGCTCAAGAAAAAGACGGAGATTTGTGAGTGCCTGCTCGGTCTTGACCGGATCGAGTCTGCCGTTGGTTTCGAGTTCTGCAAAGGGGATCTTCGACCAATTCGTCGTCCCCTCTTTGTTGGATTGGACGAAAAACGGACCGATGGCATCCAAAATCGAAAGCATAAAAGAGGGCGAGTCAAAATTGCAGAACGCGAAATGGATTGTCTCTTTTCTCGCAAGAAAATTTCAAGTGAGATTGCACTCTTTCTATCTATTGATCAGCTCAAACTTGTCCAAAAAATCCCCCACCGTCATTTCCGTCTCGACGCCATAATCGCTTTTGTTTTTGTCTAAAAAGACGACCGTGTCGCCGCTGATTAGTGTCACTTGCACTTCGTCTCGATAGGCGTCTTTTTCTTTCCATTCGGAAAATTTTTTGATGTTCTCCGGATCGCCATCGACACACTCGAACTTTTCGAGAAAACACGCTTGTCCATTCTGCCCTTTGCGCCGTACGAGCCGCTATCGGTATCACGAAAAATGATCTCGTCACCAACGGTATATTCGACTTTGACGCGATCGTTCCCGGCGCTTTTTTCGCGCCAGCGCGAGTTTTTGGTGATGTCGGATTTAGAGCAGTGCATAAAAAACGTGTTTGATTGTAAAAATTTATCACTATGAAACGCAATTGTTATTATGACGAAAAACTCTAATTAGCTTGATGGTTGGATGGTAAATATTTTTCTACCCTGCCAAAAATATGTGCTGAATACCTGTTCTTTGGATTTTTATTAAAGTTTCCACCTCCATTATACAAATCTAATCCATTTATATATGAACCTTGTCTTTCAATGCAATTGTTCAAGTACCATATTCCATATTTGATATTATCTGTTGGATTATTGGCTACATCCAAGCCCATCTTTTTTGATTGTTCTAAATGACCAGTATTTGCAACAAGGTTGATTTGCATAAGACCGTGACTATTTTCACCATTCGTATTTGAGGCACCAGAATTCCAACCAGATTCTTGTTCAATCTGAGCAAAGATATATGGAATTCGCTGTTCAAGATTCGGGTATTTTTTAACTTCTTCAAAAATCATATCTCCGTAGGTATTAATGCCCTCTTTAATTCTATCAGAAATTTGAGTTGAATTTTGGAGGTGTTCCAAATATATTCGCTTGTCGGTAATTTCGACTGAACCACGGTCGTCAATATTCTTGTTAAGCCTCTCTTGAAAAGATTTTGCGCGATCTGTCTCATCATCTTTCCCAGCAAAGACTTTTCTGATCATCTCATCATCTGTATCTGTTTTTAGATTGAAGTTGCAGAATGCAATAAATTCTGGCGAAAATTTTCCAATGCTTTCTCTTGCATTGATATCTGGATAACGCGATGCAAATTGTCCTTCCAGACGACCAATGATCGTTGCAGCCATCTCGAGTTTTTGTTGCGGAGAAAGATTTTTA
>CAZYXI010000116.1:0-4107 GCA_964651215.1 uncultured Candidatus Peribacteria bacterium | reverse complement strand
AAACCAGCTCAGCTCGACCCTCAAATCGATTTTTGCCTTGGCAGAAAGCTATCCGGACCTCAAGGCGAACCAAAACTTTTTGGAACTGCAGACGCAATTGGCGGAAACCGAAGACCAGATCGCTTCCGCACGCCGCATCTACAACAACAACGTCACGAGCTACAATGTCAAAGTCCACACCTTTCCTTCGAATATCGTCGCGCAGCGTCATAATTTTGGTGAAGAGCAGTTTTTTGAAGTCGATCCGAGCGAACAAGAGGCGATCAAAGCAACACCGCAAGTGGATTTTGGTACGAGCAGCACACCTCCTCGATCGCCGGATGAACCCACAAAATCGGCATAAAATCAGCCTGTCGACCTACCGCCGTTGCCACTATTTGCTTGAGGAAATCCAAATTCCGACTATAATTCGGGATTAGGTTTTGGGAAAGTTATGCAACTTGGGTACTACACAGAAGATTCTGAAGATGATATTGCGGGAAATGTTGCTTCTGCTGAGGCACATTTTTCCCCTTATCATGTTGTGGACAAAAATGGCGCATCAGCTGCCATTGAGCAATTGATAAATGAGGCAACAAAGCTGCAATCTTGGCTGCGCAACTTGTCAACTGAGGACATACCGATAATGGGAGAGGTGTCAACAATGGCTGTAGCAAAGCTGCTCATCCTCAAAACAAAAGCACTGATCGCCAAAATCAAGGCAGAACGAGATAAAACTATTGGAAGAAACAAGACGGATAATCAAGACCTAATAACCGTCCAGCAAGAATTGACTGCTCAGCTACACGGTCTTTGTAAAATATTTGGCATTAGTCAGCACCAAGTTATCGTGATCAAGCCTGGGGCAATGAATCAAGCAACGAGCACGGGAGAAAGCCCCATGCCTCTTGCGGCTTAACGGTTCTTTTCAAAAGTACAAAATTAAGCATGCTCTAAAACGGCATTTTTGAATTCCGATGTCTGCAAACAAAAAGGATGTCTTTATAAGATTTAAAACCGAACTGCTCTCTGAATCTTTTTCAACACAATCAAAACAATCGTCCGAGGGGTTTGGCGACTTGTTTCATTGCTTTTGTTACTAACCGCTTCCAGCACCTTTGCCTTGTCTGCCCGAGTCAATTCGAAAAGATTCTCGGCTAGTGAAAATAGTGTTCCAATGTTTTCTTCGGTTGTATCTGTTCGGCGGGCATATTTCAAAATTTGAGCAAGAAATTCATATTTTGTGATAAATCCTCCCAATATTTCATTGAGTCCTTGTACTATCTCGCTTCTCGTTTTCACTCTTTCCGAATGGACTTTTTTGATGTGCTCAAAAATATTTGAATCTCCTTCTGCAGCATCAAGCTCTTGAAGCGACAATCCGTATTGCGAGAGATGCTCATTGATTTTTTCTTTAAGTGCATTTGCCTCTTTGAATTCAACCAACACTTGATTCTCACTTTCAATTTCAGAAACCATAGAACGGTACCGTTTCAAAAAGCCTAACAGTCCTTGTCGTGTCGGTTCGGTAAAAAAAGAATCGAGTAAGTCCTGAAGCTCAGCAACATTGCTAAGCAGCCTCGGATGATCAATACTGTCTGTTGCGGCAAGTCTCAATGCAGCATCTCGCCGCAATGCTTCTGCGGTTTCTTTTTGTTCACCTTCCTTTGCGCCCATGGCACCCATATCAGGTCTCATCTTTTTCTAAGAGGTTGACAAATATATTTTGTGCCCTAAAGCATTTGCCTGTAAAGACCAAACTACTAAATTTGCAAAAACAATTGCATCACAAGGCAACTGGGCATAACATTATTCCATTCTGCCGATGGTTTCGGTAATTTTTCGCTTTTTATGAAAAAACAAGCCGGTATTCTGCAAAACATGATGGCGGGGCTCACCGTCAGTTTTGTCGCCCTCAGTCTGGGCGCGGCATTTGGAATTTTGTCCGGACGCGGTGCTTTTGCCGGCATGCTGTCTTCGGCGATGATCGCCTTTGTCACCTCGATATTTGGTGGCACGCGTGTACAATGCTCCGGTCCGACCGGACCGATGACCGCCGTTACCGCGGTTTTGGTGGCGACCGCCTATGACCAAGCGGCGATCACAGGTGTGTCGGCGGATCACTTTATCAACCTCGGTATCTTGCTTGGTGGAGTCATCATGATCCTTTTTGGCATTTTTCGACTGGGAAAATATGTGACGTTGATCCCGAATGTCGTGGTGTCGGGATTTATGAATGGGATTGCGATCATCATTTGGCTCGATCAATTCAAACAAGTCTTCGGCTTTGGTGGCAAAACTCCGATCGCCGGTCCGCTCTGGGAAAACCTGGTGCTCATGATCGGAGGATGCGCTTTGGTTTTTATTAGCAACAGTCTCATCAAAAAACTGTTCCCGCGCATTGCCGGATTGTTGTCGGGGACTTTGGCTTCCCTGATCATTTTGACGATCACAGCGGCACTGTTTTTGCCGGAAGCCGGACGGGTAGAGCTTGCCGCTTCGCTCAAGAGCATCGATGATGTCACCATGCTTTTGTCCACGCAGATTCCGACGGAATGGACGGTTGCCGCCTTGCTCGCAGTATTCCCATTCGCACTCCAATTGGCGATCCTCGGGTATTTGGACACGCTGATGACCGCCCTTATTATCGACAAAATGACCAAAGAAAAAACCAAGTCCGACAAAGAACTGGTGGCGCAGGGGATTTCGAACGGTCTTGTTTCCCTTGTCGGCGGCATCCCGGGGGCGCAAGCGACGATCCGTTCGGTACTGATGGTCAAAGAAAATGCCACCATGCGCCTCGCCGGTATCATGGTCGGTGTCTTCGCCCTTGTCGAAATGATCTTGTTTCAAGACGTGGTAAGCATGATCCCCCGTGCGGTATTTGCCGGCATCTTGCTCAAAGTCGGCTATGATGTCTTTGACTGGTTGCCCCTAAGACTGTATCTGAAAGAAATCCGCCAAGCGCCGCTGTTGATTTTTCGTGATGTGCTCTCGCGGCATGATGACGAGAAGATCTTTGTCACCAATCGTGAAATATTGATGATCGTGGGCACAACGGCGGTAACGGTGTTTTTTGACCTGAATATGGCGGTCGGGGTGTTTACGGTGATTTTTTATCTGCACAATCGCCTGCTCTTCCGCAGCAATCCCATGCGCGACCTCAGACCGGAGATCGAGACCGAAGCGTTTGCGGATGAGCGGTAAGATGCTAGCGCAGAAAAAGTTGTACTAAGGGCTCCTTCATGATTCATTGGCACTTTTCTCGATTCTTTCGATAGCCTGTCTAAAGTAATGGTCATCAAATGGTGCATCTTTCGGTACATCTTGAATTCTTCGCCCATTCTTCTCTGCTTCAAGATAAGGATCTACGAATGCATCATGCACCAATTTGTCGCGAATACCTTTGAGGTCTCCCATAAATTTTGGAAAAAAATTGGTAAGTAATATCTGTCAATTATGACCATTTGTCAATATTAAAAACTGCAATTTTTTATTCACCACAAAAGAACAAAAAAGCAACATGACAAGCGCGGTATGGTGTGTCAAAATGACAATTCCTCTATCCAATGCTCGTGCTTGCCAAAATCCGCTCCCTCGCCGCCATCGGCATCGACTCGATCGCCGTCGAGATCGAAACCGACATCCATCGCGGTCTGCCCAATTTTACCGTGGTCGGTCTCGGTGATGCCGCCGTGCAAGAATCGCGCGAACGCGTTCGCAGCGCCGTCAAAAACTCCGGCTATAGTTTTCCTTCGACCAAGATCACCGCTTCGCTCGCGCCCGCCGATGTGCGCAAAAGCGGTCCGGCATTCGACCTGCCGATCGCCTTGGGGATCATGATCTCGAGCGGTCAGATCGACCCGGTGAAAGAATTTGATGAAGCGGTGTTTGTGGGCGAGCTCGGGCTCGATGGCAGCCTGCGGCATGTCAACGGCATGCTGCCGATGGCACTTGCGGCGGAACGGCAAGGCATCAAACGGATGTATGTACCGGCAGAATCCGCCAAAGAAGCCTCGCTTGCGGTCGGGATCGAAGTGATCCCGGTGCCGGATATCCGCCGTCTGATCGATCACCTTTATCACAATCAGCCGATCGCACCGATGGAACCGGCGGATTTTCGCGAAT
>CAZYXI010000115.1:0-4115 GCA_964651215.1 uncultured Candidatus Peribacteria bacterium | reverse complement strand
TGGTGGGACCGAAGATGCGCTCGCAAAACAGTCCATCAAGCTCCGGTTTTTGCGTCCGGTAGTTGATGGTTTCCGGCTTGGTGATCTCGCCATGAGACCATTGCTTGATCTGCTCGGGCGAAGCGACCGTGAGCGAAATGGAACGAAAGTTCCCTTCTTTTTGATCGGTTGTCGAAGTCATCGAAATGAAGAAAAAATGAAGTGATCAGCGAGTCTCCTCTTCGAAAAGAGGTTCATCCAGAGAAACGTTGGAATCATAAGTCGCCGCCGCACCGCTCCGCTTGGCGTCCGCTTGGGTGCTGTTGCCGGCAGACAGTTTTTGTTGAAAAGAGCGTTCGATCGCACTCGGCTGCTTTTCGTCGGTTTTGTTGTGGTCATAGTCCTCCTCAAATTCATATCCGGACGCCTCGCTGTCAAAAAAGCCCTCCTCTTCCGCACCGTCATTGTCATCTCCTTCTTTGCCGTGACGGATACCGCGATCAAGCACAAGGATGTCTTGGACCACGATCTCGGTGCGATAGAAGCGCTGTCCGTCATCGCCATCCCAACTGCGAGTCTTGAGGTAGCCCTCGATGTAGACGAGCGTGCTTTTTTGTAAAAAGCGCTCGCAGATCTCGGCGATCTTGCCCCAGGCGAGCATATTGTGGAATTCCGCCTGACTTTGCTTTTGGCGCGAAGGATCGTACCATGTCCGGTTCGTAGCCAGGATGAATGTCGCCATCCGTTGTCCTCCATTGGTCATGCGGACTTCCGGAACGCGCGCAATATTGCCGATCAGTATGACTTTGTTGATGTTACGCATAGGAAAGGACGAAAAAAGAGATGAGAAAAATATCAGGCATGTCCGTCTTCGAGTTCTTGCAGGGAATCCTGCATTTCTTCCGTCGCAGATTCACCGCCGGACTCGTTCCCCTCCAGTTCTTCGCGGATGTCTTCGTCCGACTCGATTTCGGCATTCGCCTGAGTGATCTCGCTGATGGCGTCTTCATCGGGAATGCTCGATTCGTCCATGTTTTCTTCGGATTCGATCAAGGCATCAAAATCGATGAGCTTGTTGTCTTCCGAACTGAGATTGACGTTGATCCCGAGTGCACGGAGTTCGTGGACGAGCACGTTGAACGATTCCGGCGTGCTCGGTTTGCGGATGACTTCTTTTTTGACGATCGCTTCGTATGCTTTGCTGCGACCGATCACATCATCGGATTTGATGGTCAGCATCTCTTGCAGGGTATGCGCGGCTCCGTAGGCTTCGAGTGCCCACACTTCCATTTCACCGAAACGCTGTCCGCCGCGTTGAGCCTTTCCTCCGAGCGGCTGTTGGGTGACGATGGAGTAAGGACCGACCGAGCGGGCATGGATCTTGTCTTCGACGAGGTGGTTCAATTTGAGCATGTAGGCGATTCCCACGGTCGTCTTGTGTGCGAACGGTTCGCCGGTCTGTCCGTCAAACAGCTGCGCTTTGCCATCTTCCGGCAAGCCGGCTTGTTTCAAAAACTCACTGATCTGTTCGGTCGAGATACCATTGAGCACCGGAGTGGCGAATTTGATACCGAGTTCTTTTCCCGCCCAGCCGAGATGTGTTTCGAGGATCTGTCCGATATTCATACGCGAGGCGACACCGAGAGGATTCAAAATAATATCGACCGGGGTCCCATCCGGCAAAAACGGCATATCTTCTTGCGGGACGATTCGCGAAACGACACCTTTGTTTCCATGGCGACCCGCCATCTTGTCACCGACTTGGATCTTGCGCGTCTTGGCGACAAAGACACGGACTTGCTTCAGACAGGCGATCGGAAGTTCGTCTCCGTTTTCTCGCGAAAAGATCTGGACATCAACCACCTTTCCCTGACCGCCGCCCGGGAGGCGCAAGGAAGAGTCCTTCACATCTTTGGCTTTTTCACCGAAGATAGCTTGGAGCAAGCGTTCTTCCGGAGTCAATTCCGTTTCTCCTTTAGGCGTGATCTTGCCGACAAGGATATCACCTTCTTGCACCGGTGCACCGATACGGATGATGCCATCGGCATCGAGTTGCGACAATTTCGCTTCGGCGATGTTCGGAATATCACGCGTGATCATTTCCGGTCCGAGTTTTGTTTCGCGGACATCGATGGAGTAGTCGTCGATATGGATCGAATCATAATAGCCTTCGCGCACGACACGGTCCGAAATGATGATCGCGTCTTCAAAGTTGTAGCCGTTCCACGCCATATAGGCGACAAGCAAGTTGTGTCCGATGGCGATCTCACCCATATGAACAGAAGCACTGTCGGCAAGAACATCGCCCGCCTTGATCTTTTGTCCGGCATGGACGCGAGTCCGCATCGAGAGACAGGTCGATTGATTGGTACGGACGAAGTTTTCTAAGACAAAGACTTTTTTCTTCCCGGACTTGCCGAGCAATGTGATCTCGTTCGCATCGACTTCGATGATCTCACCATCTTCCGGAGCCACGATACATTGACCGGAGTTTTCGGCGATGATCCGTTCCATTCCGGTGCCCACGATCGGAGCACTCGGTCTGACGATCGGTACCGCTTGGCGTTGCATGTTCGATCCCATGGCGGCACGGGTGTTGTCGTCGTGTTCGAGGAAGGGGATCAAAGCGGTCGTCTCGGAGATGATCTGCTTTGGCGAAATGTCGATGTGGGTGACATCGCGGACATGCGCGAGGACCGGTTCGCCGTTACTGCGCGCCGGAACACGTTTGTCCACGAATTGTCCCAGTTCGTCGATCGGAGAATTCGCTTGCGCGACAACGAGCGTGCGCTCTTCTTCGGCATCGAAATACTTCACTTTTTCACCCATGTAGGGGCGAACGGCGACATTTTTTCGTTTTGTATCGGCGGCGAGCTTCTTCGCCATCTTCGCATCGATCACATCATCGAGCTTGCCGACGCCGGCGATATCTTCGGACAAAATCCGTCCGATCAAGGATTTTTCGTTATTGGGTGCGGTGTGCAAGACTTCGCGGAACGGAGTTTCGATAAAGCCGAGCTCGTTCACGACGGCATAGCTCGCCAAATGGACGACAAGTCCGATATTCGGACCTTCCGGAGTCGAGATCGGGCAGATGCGACCGTAGTGACTTTGGTGTACGTCGCGGACGTCAAAACTGGCACGCTCGCGCGAGAGACCACCCGGACCCATCGCAGACAAGCGGCGTTTGTGCGCCAATTCCGCCAGGGGGTTCGTTTGGTCCATAAACTGCGACAATTGCGAACTCGCGAAGAATTCGCGCATCGCAGCGGTGACCGGACGCGAGTTGATGAGTTGAGTCGGAGTAATCGATTCGAGTTCCATCACCGTCATGCGGTCTTTGGCGATCCGGTCGGTGCGAAGCAAGCCGACACGGAATTTGTTCTGGATGAGTTCGCCCACCGATCGCACGCGGCGATTGGCAAGATGGTCGATGTCGTCGGTTTCACCGCCTTTGACGCAGAGTTCGACCAAATGTCGGATGATCGCGGCAAAGTCTTCTTTGTGGAAAATGCGCCCCTCCGAGTTGTTCGGAAAATCGCTGCCAAAGCGCTTGTTCAGCTTGTGACGGGCGATCGGACCGAGGTCGTAGCGTTTGAAATCGAAGAACATCGATTCGATCAACGATTTGGCATTTTCCGGAGTCGCCATGTCACCCGGGCGGATCTTGCGGTAGACGTTTTGGTATGCTTCGCGGATATCGATCGGACCGTCTTTTTCGAGGGTTCGCAGCAGAAGGTCATCTTCCGGTTTGATGCCGAGCCCTTTTGTGATCTCCATGATCTTTTTGTCGGAGTCAAAGCCAAAAACACGCAACAATTGCGTGATCGGGATTTTGCGTTTGCGGTCGATCTTGGCGCTGATGATGCCTTTTTTGTCGTTTTCGATTTCGAGCCAGGCACCACGTTTGGGAATGATCTTACAATTAAAGTATTCCGGAGTGATCGGATTGGGCGAAAAAAACGCGCCCGGACTGCGGACCAGCTGATTGACGACGACGCGCTCGATGCCGTTGACGATAAACGTCCCGCGATCGGTCATCATCGGTACCGCCCCCAAAAACACCTCTTGTTCTTTGATCTCGCCGGTTTCTTTATTCACCAAGCGGACGCGCACGACGAGATTCGATTCGAACG
>CAZYXI010000114.1:0-4159 GCA_964651215.1 uncultured Candidatus Peribacteria bacterium | reverse complement strand
CGCTTGAACGCGGTGTCTCGCTCAACTCGGCACGTTCGATCCTCGATCACCTCGGGAGCGATTCCGTCGAGATCGTCCCGATTTATTTCGATGCGCGGCGCAAACCCTATCGATTGCCGCCGCATCAACTTTATTCGAACACGCCGGCGGATTTTGATTTCAAGCTCGCACAGTCCGGTAAGCCGCTTGGCGAAACGGCTTTTATCACCGCACTCAAGCAATGTGATATTGTGTTTTCGGCGATGCACGGGACATTTGGCGAAGACGGGGGAATCCAACGATTCCTCGAAAAGCACAAGATTCCGTTTGTCGGCTCGTCGTCACACGCCTGTCGCAAGGCGTTCGACAAATATTCTTCCAACCGGCTGCTCGAGGAGCACGGGTTTTTTACTCTGCCGACCGAAGTCCTCAAGATCTATCACGATGATCACGAGCAGATCGTGCGCGATTTTTTTGCAAAGTATCAGCTACAACGCGCGATCATCAAGCCGGCGCGCGGAGGTTCGAGCATCGGCGTTTCTTCCGTGACATCCGCCGAAGAGGCACTGGAAAAGATCGCGGAGCTTTTTAGCAAGCGGTTGGATACTCGCGTTGTGATACAGCCGTTTTGCACCGGCGTCGAGTTTACCGTGATCATCCTCCAAAATCGCTTCGGCATGCCGGTAGCAGTGCTGCCGACCGAGACCGAACAAGACTATTCGCGCAATCAGATCTTTGATTATCGGCGTAAATATCTGCCGACGAATCGGGTGCGTTACCATTGTCCGCCGCGCTTTGCGAATGAGACGATCGAGCAGATCCAAGTGCATGCGGAACAGATCTTTACCTTGCTTGGCATGAGCGACTGCGCGCGTTTTGATGGCTGGTTGTTGCCGGATGGCAATATTTGGTTCGCCGACTTCAATCCGATCAGCGGCATGGAACAAAACAGTTTTCTTTTTCAACAAGCATCACGCATCGGTATGAGTCACGCCGATGTCCTCCGTTTTATCGTCAAAAACAGTTGTGAGCGACAAGGAATACCGTTTCCTGATGCGCCACCGAACGCCGAGAAGCCGCGCAAAAAAGTGCCGGTGCTCTTTGGCGGCAACACTTCCGAGCGGCAAGTGTCGCTGATGAGCGGCACCAATGTCTGGCTCAAATTGCGCAAATCGGTGCAGTACGCTCCCGAACCCTATTTGTTAGACACAAAAGGCGAAGTCTGGCATTTGCCGTATGCGCTCACACTCAATCATACCGTCGAAGAGATCGAGGCGAGTTGTCTGCATGCCGAGACCGATGAAACGCGCCTCAAGTATCTCGAAAGCAAAGTCGCGTTGCGCCTCGCATTGCGTTCGGGCGAAGCAAGCGAACCGATGTTTGCGCCGCGCAGATTGTCGATCGCCGAACTCGCCGCCGAGTCGGATTTTGTGTTTCTCGCGCTCCATGGCGGCGATGGCGAAAACGGCGTCTTTCAAAGCCTTTTGGAGCAGCACGGCACAAAATACAACGGTCCGGATGCGGCTGCTTCGGCTCTTTGCATGGACAAATTTCAAACCGCTGAGGCGCTCAAAGGCTTGGAAAACGAGGGGATCTTCGTTGCGGCTCAGCGATCGTTCGCGCTCACTAAACTCCGCGATTTCTCCGAACACCGGCTCGCCGAACTGTGGCAACGATTAATCGATGAGTTGGGTGGCAAACAGATCATCGCCAAACCGCAATCGGACGGGTGTTCTTCGGGGGTGATTCTGCTGCGGTCGGAAAAGGACTTACAGACCTATCTTCGTCTCGTCTTTGCCGGCGTTTCGCAAGCGCAACCCGGCACTTTTGACGGTCAAAAGTCGATCATCGAAATGCCGGGCAAGGACGTGCAAAGTGTTCTCTTTGAGACCTTCGTCAAAACCGATGCATTGTCACTCGTGCATCAACGGATCGATCACAAAATAAAGACCGGCTGGATCGAAGTGACGGTCGGAGTCGTCGAACGCGACGGTAAAATGTGTGCGCTTTCGCCCAGTATCACCGTGGCGGAGAACGCGATTTTGAGTGTCGAAGAAAAATTCCAAGGCGGTACCGGCATCAACATCACGCCACCACCCGAGTCGATCGTGTCTTCCGAAATCCTTGACCACGTCAAAAAGCGGATCGAGTGTGTAGCAGAGGTGCTTGGCATCCGCGGCTATGCGCGCATCGATGCGTTTCTCGAAACCGCCACCGGACATATCCATGTCATCGAAGCGAACACTCTGCCGGCGCTGACGCCTTCGACCGTGATTTTTCACCAAGCGCTCGCGGAACCGATTCCTGTGCCACCGGTACGGTTTTTGGAAATGCTGATCGCAAACAAAGGCTACTGATGCCGCGATCGCGAAATCGACAAAGACAAATTGCGCTTTTTGTCTCGCTTTGGAATAATCTCAGCTGTCAGCTTTTTTCGTATGCGGATCATCCTTTCCCTCTTGGCACTCATTTTTTTACTTGCCGCCGTGGTAACGGCGCTTGTGCTCGCAAGTCCGCGTGATACTCTTGTTCCCGACACCCTTCCCGTAGCAACGATCGTGCCGGAACTTCGGAGCGAGTCCGGCACATTCTCCATCGAACCTGATCTGGACGTTCCTTTGTCCGCCTCGATCGCAACGGTGGTCTCTTCCCCGGTGCCATCTTTCGTACCTTCTGCGAGTGCTTGTCCGCCGACCGCTACCGCTGAGCCGATCATCATCGAGGTGTTTGATGATTTTTTGTGTCCGTATTGCGCCAGACATTTTGTCGATGCTTTGCAGCCGATCGCACACAGCGATGAATTCCGCGAGCAACCGATCGAATACCGATTTTTTACGCTGCCGATCCATGGGGATGCTTCTGCAACGTTAGCCAAAGCGGCGAAATGTGCCGAAGGGCAAGTCGATGTCTGGGAGTTTCGCGCCAAGCTTTATGCCGCTCCTGACAAAACCGTCGCAATCGCAGGGGATCTCTTGGAAGAACTTGGCGGCAAACGGACGGATTTTGAAGCGTGTTTCGAAAGTCAGGTTGCGGAAGACGAGTTGCAAGCAGCGATCGCGTATGCCAAAAAACTTGAGATTGAAGCCACTCCCACGCTTCGGATCGATGACGAATTGATGGTCGGCATGGTCCCGCAAGAGAATATCGCCCATATTATTCGGAAAAAACTTGCAGCATTGCCCCAAAAATCGCTAGAATGTGGGAGATAATTTCTTTCTCTATACAAAATGATGTTCAACAAAAAGAACAAAGAATTTTCGCCTTCGGTTTCAGTCGGGTTTTTTGGAATCCTGCTGATCGTCAGTCTGCTTTTTAATGTCGCGCTCTTTTTGCGGATCCAAAACATCCCGGATGGGATCTCGGAATACTTCTTTCCGCAATCCGAGACCTCACGCGCCGCCCAAATGGCGAGTCGCGCCGAAGACAATCGGATCATTGTCGGAAACGATGTCTGGGTACGCTTGAGCGACCCCCGCTTTGACATCATCTATCTCAAAGACGAAAACTGCACACATTGTGCCGACCTCACTACCATCCAAAACGACCTTGCCCAAAACTTCCTTTCCGCAAACACCAAGACGGTCAACATGCTCTCTGAAGAAGGACAGCAGATCATCGAAGAAGGCGGCATCTCCGTTGTTCCGGCGATCGTTCTTTCCGCCAAATTCGCCGAAACCGCCGGAGCTCCGGCATTGGCGCAAAACGGACTCGTCACCCAACTCCCGAACGGTCAATTCGAGTTCCGCACACCGGGAAACAAACGCATCCTCAATCCGGAGCAACTTCCCGCTACAAGCGAAGCTGTTCCTGGAACAGTCACCATTGTGGGATTCATCGACTATCTGACACAAGACATCGGTGCGTATCTGAATGCCATGCTCGGTGCCGTCGCTTCTCAGTATCCCGAGAACGTCAATATCGCTTTGCTGCCGTTCGTGAACAACGTCGCTTCACTCGCCGCCGCCGAAGCCTTTTTGTGCGGAGTCGATATCGCCCAACTGGATGCCGTCAAGGCAAACTTTATCCCTGTTGCCCAAGGTATTCTTTCGAATAACCAGCAAGTCTCAGAAGAATCAATCGCACAAGTGCGCCAGTCTCTTGCCGATCTCTTGCAACTCGAGGGCGATACGCTGACTTGCTACAACGAGCGTCAACCTGACGAACAGATCACCCAAGCGAC
>CAZYXI010000113.1:0-4191 GCA_964651215.1 uncultured Candidatus Peribacteria bacterium | reverse complement strand
CGAGCGGAATATCGTCTTCCCATTTTGCCGCCGGTGTATGGGGGCGCACCGAAAATTTGCCGATAAAGATCTTGTCAAAGCCGACTTCTTCGCAGAGTGCCTTCGAATTTTGATACTGCTCTTCGGATTCGCCACAAAACCCGACGATGATATCGGTGGTGACGGAAATCCCCGGAATCCGTTCGCGTGCGAGGCACACCGTCTCTTTGAATTTTTCCACGGTGTAACCGCGTGCCATTTTTTGCAGCATTGCATTATCACCCGATTGCGCCGGCAGATGGAGGTGGCGACAGATATTCGGATGCTTTGCCATCACTTCGATCACGTCTGCTCCCAGATGTTGCGGATGCGGCGACAAAAACCTGAGCCATTGCAAGTGCGGTAATTCCGCAACTTCTTCGAGGAGTTCCGCAAAATCGGTGCGATAGGGATTCGGGCTGCGCTCGCCAAAATAGTAGCGATTGACATTCTGTCCGAGTAAGGTGATCTCTTTCGCGCCGCGCGCGATCATCGTCTTGCATTCGTCGATGATCTCTTCTCTGCTGCGACAGAACTCTTTGCCGCGCGTATGCGGCACGATGCAGTAGGTACAATGATGGTCGCATCCGGTCGAAATCGGTACGAATGCCGAATGATTCGCTTTTTGCGTCGGGATCGTCTCAAAAATTCCGGCGAATTCACCGCCAAATTCCGTCAGTTGCGGAAAGTAAGCCTTCAAAAGTTCCGGCAAGCGCGGCGTGTCGGTAATGCGAAAAACGATATCGAGCGCTTTGCTGCGACGGATCAGCGGATCGTAGTCGTCCTGTTTGCGGCTGCTCGTCTTGCGCGCCATGCAACCGGTGATCGCTTGGACGACATTGTCTTTGCCGCGTTTTTGCATCATATTATGCAAAAATCCGAAGACACGGTCTTCGGCATGTTGGCGGATCGAACAGGTGACATAGATGATGAGGTCGGCTTTTTCCATGCTTTCCGTTTCCTGTCCGCCGATTTCGAGCAAAACGGTACGGACACGATCGGCATCGTTCGCGTTCATCTGGCAACCGAATACCGCAAGGTGAAACAGCATGGAATCGGGAAAGGCAAAAAATCAGCGCTTGCCCAGTATACCCGATAACAATCGACTGAAAAGCCCTTTTTTGTTTTCTTCGAAGCGTTTTTTGCCACGTCCGCTGCGCCGTTTGATCACGTCCTTGAGTTGGGTGATGTCTACAAAAAGCGGATGGATCTTTTGGGTTTGCATGGCGCGAAGTTCTTTACCGAGGGCACGCGGAGACGACACGATAAAGACGCGCTTTTCGCGCTTCATGATCTCTTCGATCACGGTCGCATAGTCGCCATCGCCGCTAAAGAGGATGTAGGTATGATATTTTTCCAGATTTAGCAAAAGCTCTTTGCTCAGTTCGACATCAAAATCGCATTTGCGTCTCAGTACCGGCTGGTTGCGCAGAGTTGCGAGTTTTTTTTCGGGAACAAGCTCTTTGAGTGATTCCCAGAACGGCGAGTTTTCGACGAGCGTCGGAATATATTTCACTTTTTTCGAGATCACTTCGTAACCGATCTTGCGACATTCTTCCAAAAATTCTTTCGATTTGGGGTGCTCGTCTTCGCCGGCAAACAGACAGATCCGGTCGATATTCGGGTAGGTGCGAAGATAGTCGTAGAGCTGCTTTGGATCGACTTCGCTCGCGCCGCCGCGGAGCCAATTGAAGACATTCGCCCAATCGATCAAGACGAGGGTCTGCCCTTGGAGATGAAAACGGTAAGCCACTTCTTTTTTTAAGAGGAAACTGGTACAATTATGCCTGATAAATTACAAATTTGCGAATGAGTTTATCCAATCCCTTCGATCGCCAAGAGCGGCTGACGCCGCGAGATGTCTGGTATGCGAATATCCTGAGCGATTTTTGGGAAATGCAACTCAAATGGGACGGGTTCGATCTGACTACCGCGACCTTGCTCGGAGAAGAAAACCCGGTCGCCAAAGCGAAGATCTTTGCGAAATCCAAAGGCGTTTTGGCGGGGCAAGAAGAAATCGAATACGTTTTGAATCAAGAAGTGGGTCTCGAAGTCGCGTTTTTGAAGCATGACGGCGAAGAACTGCTCGCCGGCGAAAAGGTCCTCGAAATCTGGGGCGATGCTCAGACTCTGCTTAAGATCGAGCGCACGCTCGTCAATTTTCTTTCCCGACTCTCCGGTATCGCCACATTGTCACGCAATGTCGTCAAAATGATCCCCAAAGGCGTGATGCTTTGTGCGACGCGCAAGACGCTCTGGGGACCACTCGACAAAAAAGGCGTCGTCGTCGGCAACGCCTTCACCCATCGAGTCAATCTCGCGGATGCGATCTTGATCAAAGAAAACCATATCACGCTCGTCAACGGCAGTTTTAAGACTATTTCCGACAAGATCACCGCCGAAAAAGACATCGGTGCGTTTTGGGAAGTCGAAGTCGAAAGCAAACAAGAATTCTACAACCTGCTCAATCATCTTCCCAAACAACGCCCGGGGATCGTCATGTTCGATAATTTTTCCGCCAAAGATGTCAAAAGTCTGATGGCTTCCGTGGAAAAACCCGAAGGGATCTATTATGAAGTCAGCGGCGGTATTTCGCCGCGCAATATTGTCGAATACGCCAAGACCGGTTGTGATGCGGTCAGCGCCGGTTTTATCACCAACGCCGTCTCGCCGGTGGATTTTTCGATGCAACTGACCATTGCCAAAGATTAGCTTTTTCCCTTCTCTTTTCTCATGATCAGCACGCGAATGCGCGATCAGCTTGTTGCCTTTGAGCGCGAAAAAACCGAGCTCGAAGACCGCTTGATGCTTCCCGAGATCGCAGGCGATCCGCATAAACTGCGCGATCTTTCGATGCGCCTTGCCGAGATCAGAGAAGCAGTCGGGTTGTTTTGCGAATACAGGGATTTTGAAAAGCAGCTTGCCGAAGCGAAAGAATTGGAAGCCGATCCCGAAATGCGCGAATTGGCGGAGGCGGATATCATCCTCGCCGAGGAAAACCTTGAGCGTCTCGCTGCAGAACTCCACGCCCTTCTCCAGCCCAAAGATCCGCATGATAGCAAGGATGCCATCGTCGAGATCCGCCCGGGTGCCGGAGGCGACGAAGCGGCGCTGTTTGTCGGCGAACTGTTTAAAGCCTACTTGCGCTTTGCCGAGGCGGAAGGTTTTGCGACCGAGCTTCTCTCCAAAAACGAAACCGAAGGCGGCGGCATCAAAGAAGTCATTTTCGAAGTCCGTGGGCGCGGCGCCTACTCGCGGTTCAAATTTGAAGGCGGTGTGCATCGCGTGCAACGCGTACCGGTCACCGAATCGCAAGGTCGCATCCACACTTCAGCGGTTTCCGTCGTAGTGCTGCCCAAGATCGAAGAAGCCGAATTTGAGATCAAAGAAAGCGACCTCCGCTTTGATGTCTTTCGCAGCAGCGGACCGGGGGGACAAAGTGTCAACACGACCGATTCCGCCGTCCGCGTCACGCACATCCCGACCGGACTGGTGGTCAGCTGTCAGGACGAAAAAAGCCAGCTCAAGAACAAACTCCGCGCTCTTTCGGTGATGCGCAGTCGCCTCGCTGCGATCGAAGCCGAAAAAAAAGCAGCGGCACTCGGCGAAAAGCGCCTCGCCCAGATCGGCAGCGGTGACCGCAGCGACAAGATCCGCACCTACAATTTTCCGCAAGACCGCGTTACCGATCACCGTTTGACGGGAGGAGTCAAAAACTTCAGCAATCTGCCGGGGATCATGGCGGGGGATTTTGCCGCGATCGTGGAAGCCCTCAGCAAAGAAGAGTCCGAACTGCTTGCGGAGAATTCGGTTTGACCGCGCCAACGGCAATGTGCTTAAATATTTGGGTCCGCCACCATAGCTCAGCTGGTAGAGCGGTCGCTTCGTAAGCGATAGGTCACCGGTTCGAGTCCGGTTGGTGGCTCCACTCAAGTGATAAGTCGCAACATTTAAGAGACAAGACAGTCACAGCGACTTCGACATCATTGGTATATTGGCCGCCTTAGCTCAGTGGTAGAGCACCTCCATGGTAAGGAGGGGGTCTCGGGTTCAAGTCCCGAAGGCGGCTCCAGCTTAGAGCAACCAACTCTGGATGCAGCTTTTTTGACTTGTTCATGCGGTCTGCAATTGGTTCAAACCGCTTCCTTTCCGCTAAATAGAAATCTTTCGTCT
>CAZYXI010000112.1:0-4201 GCA_964651215.1 uncultured Candidatus Peribacteria bacterium | reverse complement strand
GGATCAGGTCGGCATGATGCTGAAGAAAAGCACTCACCGGCGCCTTCAATTCGCCAAAAAGGGCGATAATATCGTGTTTTTGTTGCAAGATGGCAAGCATGGTCTGCTGGCGTTCGGCGTATTTGGCTTGAAGTTCTTTGGCGAGTTTTTTGTCGAGATAATCGAGGATTCCTTGATAAAAGTCGATCGTGCCTTCGGTTTTCGTATCACCGATGATGGCGGCTTTGTGCTCTTCCCAGGCTTTCAAGTCGGATAGGTAGGTCTGATATTGTTGATGCGGCTCATCAAGGAGCGCGATCTGGGCATCGATCTTCTCTTGTAATCGTTGGCAGCGCAGGGGGAGATTGGTATCGGGCGAAAGCTTTTCCTGTTCGGCGATATCTTCGCTGAGGGCTTCGGCAAGAGCCGCGAGGTCTTTTTGTAAGGCGGTGATCTTTTTTTTGTCGCTCTCGGGCTTAAAACCGAACGAAACGAGCGAGTCGATGTTGAGAGAAAATTCTTTTTTCAGGAGATCTTTGTCCTGAGTTTTCCAGTCTTCGATCCCCTGCTCGACACGCTGCCACTTTGCGACAAACGCCTGCAACTGAGCGTGCTGCTCTTCAAAAAGCGTACGCTTCATTTTTTGCTGGAGGATCTGCTCTTCGGCGTTTTGCAGATCTTTCCGGAGGGAATCGATCGTTTGCGTAATGTCTTGAAAGTGCTGTTGGATCTCTTTACTGGAAGACGGATTTTTGACGACTTTTGGCTTTTTCGCTTCATGCGTTTCCAGTTCTTGCTGCTTCTTTTTGAGCAAGTGCGAGATCTTATTGCGATAGACTTCGGTGCTCTTTTCTTCGAGAGCGATGATCTCGCGATTGGTAACCACAAGACTTGCTTGCAGCTCGGCGATATTGGCATCCGCGAGCGTGCGTTTTTTGGCGATCAATTCGCGAAAAGAATGGCAGCCAAGTCGCTTTGCCGGTTGCAGATGGCGAAAGATCACGTTTTGCAATTCGTCTTCAAACTCTTCTCCACCGAGTGAGCAGAGGCGCTCAAAATGGTTCTGAGGAATGTATTTGATCGTTTCGGGCTGCTCGGGATCGGGATCGGTGTCGAGGGTTTTGCTGTCCGAAGTGGAAGCATCCTGCCACTGGAGCGATGCGGAAAAATTGCCGGCGAGGTTTTTTTTGCGGAATTTGTCTTTCGTAAGGAAGGAAAAACTGCCGACTTGCGAATTGCCGAGCAAGGCGAGAATATCGACGAGAGCGCTTTTGCCGCTTCCCTTGTTGCCGATGATCGCGGTGAGTTCGCTGCCAAACTCGATCCGGAGTCCGTCAAACCATTTTTCTTTGACGGCAGAATCGGTGGTTTTATTGAGGGCGAGCGAGCGGATAAAATGATTGCCATGCGTCTTGGTGCGATGCAGGATGACCGGCTCTTTGCCAAAAAACACGCGATCGGGATCGGCAAGCACCTGCCGAAGTCCGTCAAAAGTCGGATCGGCTTTGACCCAACAATATCTCTCGACCAGTGATTTGTCGGCAGATGTCAGTCTGCCAAAATCAGCAGCGGAGAGATCTTTGCCGCTTCCGGCAATACACGGGAGCTTGCGCCGTTTGAGCCAAAGACGGATGACTTCGGGAGCGTGTTTGGCGCTTTTCCATTGGAAAAAATCCTGATCTTCGGCACTGGCGGAATCGATCAGATCGATATGGTCGATCAGTCCCTCTTGAAAAATATTATCTTCCGCCGGAGCGATATCGCGACCGGCGTATGGCAGAATGATGAGAAACTTGTCATGCAGCTTGATGTCCTTGTTGAGTCGGTCGATCACTTCCAAAAAATCGACGAAGATCTCTCCCGTCGCGCGCGTTTGGGCGTCCAGATCACGCAGTTCGGCGCGTTGCCCATCGGAAGTCAGACACGCCAATCCGCTGAGGATCTGCTCGATACGCGGCAACAGCTCGGCGTCGTTATCAAGCAAGATGCGAAAGGGAAAGCCCTTTCCCTTGTGGTTGACGAAGGATTTGAGCGCGATCACCGGAAATGCGGGCTTGGTGAGTTTTGCGGTTTTCAGGAGTGCGGCATAGCCACTCGTCGAATAGGGCTGACACACGGCAACGACATCGGCGACCGATGAGTTGATCGCCTCTGCAAATGCAGCGGATTCTTTGGCGCCGCCCGTTGGCGGCACGACCGCAAAATCCCATTTGCGCCACTCCGAGCCTCGAGCGTATTGCACGTCTGTCATACGGTTGTTTTGTTTGATGGATTCGCATTACTATACCGTTTTGAGTCGGGAGATGCAATGGGTATTCCCATGAGAAGCGTGGACAAAAGCCGCAATCCGGAAGATTTGCTATTGACTAGAAGAAACGATTATTTTGTAAAATATCTTTCAGGAACCTGTCGAATATTTCGAAAAAGCTGTGGAGAAATCACGAAGAGCCATAAGGAGATTTAAGATTTAGGATTTCGGATTATTTTTGAAAAGAAAAAGAGAAAACAACTCGAAATTTCAAATGACAAATTAAGAATCCTGCTTCCACCCGAATCTCATACCTGTAACCAGGACACAGCAAGCGGAATGTTTTGGTGTCCTGAATCTTGTATCTTGAATCCTATCTCGTATCTCTCTTTTTACTTCGTAAATCATAAATCTTGCATAATAAATCATCACTCTCGTACGTAAAGTGCGCAGTCAGCAAAATTCGCCGGAAAACGTGTTTACCGTTGGCATTTGACGCAATAGTGTGTTCCTCTTCCGGCACATTTGATCTTGGAGATGAGATTTCCGCAGACAAGACATTCTTGCCCATGACGCTGATAAACACGGAGTTTTTCGGCATAACCGCCGGGTTTTCCGTCCGAACCGACAAAATCACGGATGCTCGTGCCGCGGCACTCGATCGCCTCTTGCAAAACGAGGTCGCAATTGGCAAAGATCGCCCGCTGTTCGGCTTTGGTAAGGGACGAGACCGGACGCATCGGCAACACGCCGGAGCGGAAACAGACTTCGTCTGCGTAAATATTGCCAAGTCCGAAAATGAGATTTTGATTGAGGAGAAGCGCTTTGATCGGCGTCTTGCGATTTGCGAGGATGCCGGAAAAATATTCGGGTGTCCATGCCGCCTGTCCCGGTTCGACACCAAAGACGGCAAGGCGTTTATCGAGTTCTTCTGCGGACATCAACTCGACCGTGCCAAAACGGCGCTGATCGTTAAAAAAAATCTCCGCGCCGTCATCAAGCCGAATGCAAAATCGTGTATGCTTATCCGGTAAATGCTTGGGGTCGATCTTTGCCGGATGCCCACTGGCAAAGAGCGTCTGCTTGCTCCGATAGATGATCTGCCCCGTCATCCGCAAATGGATCACCAATATCTGATCCGTATCGACAAAACGAAGAAGCAAAAACTTGCCGCGCCGCTGCGGCATTGCGAATGTTTTTCCAAGCAGCTGCGGAGCGCATTTTTTGAAAAGAGCGAGTTTGGGATCAAAGACTTCAAGCGTGGCGATACTCCTCTCGATGATCACATCCGCCAGATCACGCCGTACGGTTTCGACTTCGGGGAGTTCGGGCATGGAATCAAAAAGCGGTGAAAGTGTAGCAGATTGCCAACGGAACAGGAATCGGAGGAGGAAAGATTTAAGATTTAAGATATAAGATTCAGGATTTAGGATGTAAGATTTCCGCTTCTTCCCGGAATATAGACCTACATTTGTATCATTTGAAATATTCCTGAATCATGGATCTGATTTCCTTTTCTCCTGCAACTTAGAACTTACTCCTTACAACTTCTTTCTGTTACAATCCAACCATATTGAAAAATACGTGCGCATCGATCTCACCGACCCTCGGCAACTTCGCGATCTCCTCAAAAAATACGGACTCTGGGCAAAAAAGCGCTTCGGACAGAATTTTTTGATCGATCGAGCTGTGCTCGAGACCATTGTGCAGTCTGCCGATCTCACGGCGGAAGATACGGTGGTCGAGATCGGTCCGGGTCCCGGAGTGCTGACGAATGAGCTTCTCCATCGAACAAAAAAAGTGTTCGCAATCGAGATCGACCGCGATATCATCCCCGTGCTGCGCGAAACGACACATTTTAACCGCGACAAGCTGACGATCCGGAATCAGCATGTGCTGGACTTTAAAATCCCAAATGAGCCGTACAAGCTCGTCGCCAACATCCCCTATCACCTGACCTCGCCGATCTTGCGC
>CAZYXI010000111.1:0-4201 GCA_964651215.1 uncultured Candidatus Peribacteria bacterium | reverse complement strand
ATCAACACAGCGGTCAGAAGCAGCATCGCCACCACAAAGATCGGCAGTGCCAATGCTCGCCAGATCCGCAACGGTATCAAGAATCCCAGTAAAAAGACTGGGATTCCCAAGAGGGCGTGTTGCAAATGTCGCCAAAGGTAAAAGCCGTTACAATTGTTCACCTCGCAATACTCCGCTCCGTTAAGCTTGACCATCAATTGATACGATTCGAAGACACTCACACTGGTGAGCGTGACGATACCGAGGATCACAAGTCCCCAGATCAAAACGGCAAGCCAACGATATGCGGTCGATTCCATAGTGCTTTTGATTATCGCACAGAACGCGTTGCAAATCATCGGGATTTTTACGAAAAAATCCCGAACAGCACAACAGGGATTCTGGTGATACGGATCGGCTGATCAAAAAAGACGCAGGCGATAAGCCGGGTTCTGTCGTGTTCGATCATCTCTCTGGGGCATGTTTTTGCAAACTGCCTCTAGCTGCGAGCAACAATACCTCACGGCCGGATCACCGCAAAAAAGATATTGTTCCCATCTCGCATTGCAACGCGTGGGGTTTGCCGAGTCATCTCGATTACTCGAGAGCTTACCGCTGAGCGGAACTTTTCACCTTTGTCCCGATTGCTCGGGATAGTATTGTCTCTGTGGCACTTTCCGTACCCCGCCGTTGGCGGGACCGCGGCCGTTAGCCGCCACACCGATCCGGATGTTGCCCGGACTTTCCTCCCCCCGGTAGAACCGGGGAGCGATCGAATACCTGCGCCTTTTTATCAAAGATCAGCATATTAGTTTTGATTTTTAAGAAATATTTTGCAAGAATATTTTGGCGCAAATGCATTCGATGACCGTTGCATGGGTCGCCAAGCGCCGTAATGATTGCGTCAAGCGAAGTATGAGCGAGTCGGAATCAGCCGGTGTCCCGAGAGTGAGCAAAGCGAGCGACTCGGGATCCCCCAAATCATCTATTCTATGACCGTTGCATGGGTCGCCAAGCGCAATTGAATTCGAGACGAATAAGGATCCCGCCGTGGCGGGAGACGAAATGAGTCCGAAGAGATTGCGTCCCGCACGAGCGAAGAATAAGCGAGATGCGGGATCTCCGACAACAATGGTACAATGAGAGCGAGTAGACCGTTGCCCGGTCGCCAAGCGCCGTGATGATTGCGACAAGCGAAGTATGAGCGAGTCGGAATCAGCCGGTGTCCCGAGAGTGAGCAAAGCGAGCGACTCGGGATCCCCCAAATCATCTATTCTATGACCGTTGCCCGGTCGCCAAGTGGTAAGGCAGAGGACTTTGAATCCTCCATTCGTAGGTTCGATCCCTACCCGGGCAGCCATTTTTTTGTAGGACGATTCCCGAAAATCTCTATTCGGATATTTTGTCGTCAATGATTACTATGCAGGAGCAGGTTTGATGGAACCCACCTGCTCCTGCCGAATAGCGAATGCCTGTTGTAAAGACTTGAAGCTTTATGGGCGTTGTGGTGTAATGACAAATAGGACCTCTCATTTACAAAATCAGAAACTCAATAGATCATATAGAAGCGGATCGCAATACCCTTAAGAATGCCTTTGGCGAAGAGCTAAAAAGCACTCTTAAAGAATTTAAAAGTCAATATCGGCGATACCTTGTACGCAACCGAGTACATCCAGATCAAGGGGGTAAAAACGATAATTTCGTTAAAATTAATGCAGCCTACAAAGTATATTGCCAGCATTTAGAAAAAGATCAGAAAAAGAACACCCGATATGACGTCAACTTCAGAGATATTTATAGGATACAGATTGGAATAATGAGATGTTGGCTGAGGATGTGGGGATATAAAGTTTAGTGAAATCTCAACAATCTGCTATGTAGCTTTACCTGTGCAGGAGCAGGTTTGATGGAACCCACCTACTCCTGCCGAAAGTGCTCAATAGTCCTTCCAAAATCTTAAAACCGAAAATGCACAAACACCCTCCCGTGGTTTTTGTCATCTTTTTCAATTCGATGATACTGCGCGCGGATGTGCTTTTGATCAAGAAAGCGCAGCACTCGCTTTTTGAGTTGTCCGCTTCCCTTGCCTGGGATGATCTCGACAAGAGTGATTTTTTTGTCCACCGCATCGGCGATGATGCGATCCAGTTCGGCGTCGATACTCTTGCCGTGATTGTAAATATCATGAAGGTCAAGGACGAGTTTTGCCATGTCGATCAAAAATAATACTAAAAACTGTCTGATTTTTTGGTAAGTGCAATGCAATCATTTTCAATCGCATATTCCTTAATATTCCGCACGGCAGCACATTTCTTGATTTATGGGATTCCTAAAATAATATCGGCTACCGATGTAAGGAATACCAGAAAAATTCCGCAAAAGAAACAAAAAACGCTATAGTATTGAAGAATACATTATCCGCATGGCGACAACCGACGACTCCGCACTTTTTTTCAAACTCCGTACGATCTTGATCGCATGCTTTTTTGGCTTTGTCTTTTTATTGTTCTTCTATCACGCAAACAAGATCCTCGATCCCGACCTTGGGTGGCATCTCCGTGCCGGAGCCGACAGCATTGCGCAGGGGAAGATCATCGATGAGGAGATCTACAATCATCCGATCATGGGCGAGAAGTGGATCAATCATGAATGGCTGCCGGATATTGCGGCTTTTGTTATTTACGATGCGCTCGGATATATCGGTCTGACACTTGTATTTGCCGCGGTCTTTACCCTGACCCTGATCGGACAATATCGCTCGGCGATGCGAAAATACGAGCGCAAAAAATCGATCTCGCCATTGTTTTTGTTGGTCTTGGGCTTGCAGCTGTTGGGGCTGTTTGCCATGCTGCCCCAACTTGGCGTCCGGATGCAGGTGCTCGTCTTTCCGTTTTTGCTCGGGCTCTTGATCCTGCTTGATGGTTTTACCGAAACCAAAAATCAGCGGATGTTGTTGTGGCTGGTGCCGCTGTTTTGGTTGTGGGCGAATCTGCACGGAAGTTTTTTGATCGGACTGTTTGTATTTGGCTTTTGGCTCGGAATCAAGACAACCGAAGCCATAGTTCTTGCAAAATGGCGACCGACTTGGCTCGAGAAGAAAAAGACTCTTGACCAAAAATCCATCGGTTTCGGTTTTGTCATCGTGCTATTTGCCGCTGGCGCAACGCTCCTCACTCCGCATGGAGTCGGACTCTACCATCTGCTGGCGGAATATACGGACAGCTATTATCAAGCCCATATCGTGGAATGGATGCCGGCGTGGCAGCATCCGGTTTCGGTGCTCAAACTGCTGTTCTTTGCCTTGGTGATTGCGATGATCGCTCCGCGGATCATGACGATTTGGCAGAAATCGGAAGTCAAACGTCCGCTTGATCTTTGGCAGATCGCTCTCGTGCTCCTGTTTTTGCTGTTGGCACTCGAAAGCAAACGCCATTTTCCACTACTTTTTCTCGCTGCATTCCCATTCGTGGTGTCCGAGCTGTCGGCATTCTTGCAGTCGATTCCTCGCATCCAAACAAATTTCGCTCGCCCGATCAACGCATTTCCGATCTTGCTCATGAGTATTGGAGCGCTGGTGATCTTGTTGGCACAGATCGGAGTGCGGACCACACTCGTCAATGATCCCTTCCGCGATCCAAGCATTTGCGAAAGCTATCCCTGCGCAGCGGTAGATTTTTTGCAAAATTCGCAGCATGCGGAAGAGCGGCTCTTCAATGACTACGGCTGGGGTGGATATTTGCTATGGATGTGGCAGGGCAAAGAGATCTTTATCGATGGCAGACAGCCGCAAAAGACATTTGGCGAAGGAACGTTTTTGCAAGAACAACGAGCTTTTCTCGATCAGAATCAGACAGCAAAAAAACTGGAAGAATATGACATCGATGTCGTTCTCCTCAAGCACAATCCCCAAGAGGAATATACCTTTTTTGAGCGCCACATCCTCAAAATCGCACCCCAAAATCCGCCGGCGGAACGAGGGATCATCACTTTTCTAAAAGCGGCACCCGAATGGGAAACAGTCTTTGTCGATGAAACCGCTATCGTCTTTGCAAAAAAGCCTTCGGAAGACTTGGAGCTTTGAACTTTACGAAGGACGTTCCCCTTCTTTGCGTATGGCATCAAGTGCAAAACTTTTTCCGGAGCGCAGCGGAGCGCTCTTTTTTTTGGTGAATTGCAAAGAAACGCCTTGGTGGGGCAACAGACAGCCGCCTTCGTACCTGAA
>CAZYXI010000110.1:0-4254 GCA_964651215.1 uncultured Candidatus Peribacteria bacterium | reverse complement strand
GAAAACTTGAATTTTTTTGCAAACTGGCGGATGCTGAAAAGTGATTTTTTCAGAAAAAATGCCACCGAAGAAAAAAACTCAGCACCATGCCGCCAAACAGGCGTTCTATTATCTCACCAGTTTTTTTGCGTTGGCGCTCGTCGCCACCGGTCTCGGAATCTTGTTTTACGAACTGATCGAATATTACTTTCCGCAAGAGACCGGCTATGGCGGTTTTTCGCAAAGTTCGGTCAAGTTCGGTATCTCGACACTCGTGATCGCGGCGCCGATCTACTATTTTTTTATGCGTTATATCAACACCTCGTTGTCCAAAAAAGATCTGGATGATGACTCCGGAATCCGCAGATGGCTCACCTATATCGTGATGTTTGTCGCCGTTACGGTCACATTGGGCGATCTCATCGCCGTACTCAACGAATACCTCGACGGTTCCATCACCATTCGCTTTTTACTGAAAGCACTGACGATCTTCGCCATTGCCGGCGGGGTCTTCCTCTATTATTTTTTGGATATGAGCAATGCCAGCGACAGTAGCCGTCGCCTCAAGAACAATCTCTGGGCGGGGCTCTTTTGGATCGCCGTTCTTGCTCCGCTCGTGTGGGCGTTTACGATTTTCGAATCACCGAGCGAGGCGCGCCTGCGCAATATCGATGAACAACTGGTAAGCGAACTGCAAATGGTCAAAGGTGCCGTCGAAGAATATGCGCGAGTCAATGGCGGACTTCCACAGAGCATCCAAGAATTGGAGCAGCGTCCGGAACAATATATCCGTCTTGATGATCTGCTCCTGACGCAATATGGTTTTGAGTACCGTCGCATTTCACAGCGCCAATACGAACTCTGCGCTTTGTTCGAGCGTGATAACACCGAAGACCGTACGGCAAACCGCTACGGATATTACGACTGGCAGACCGATTGGGAACATCCGATGGGGAATCATTGTTTCGATTTTGAAATTCCGCGCGATTTTTTGGATGCCGCAGCCGATACCGCATCCCGGGACGACTGGGACGGCAGACTAGAACGATTGCCGAATGAACTGGCACCGCCGCCTCTCATCACTCCCGGGAATGGTGAGAACGTGTCTGAGTCGGGACTCCCGAATATCACCGATGCGCCGCCGCCGCCACAGGCTCCGCCGCCGGCTCCGGAAGGCATCGAATCGCCTGCTGCGGAATAAGTCCTCGACAATTTTGGCATGTCCTGTTCCTGTTGAAAAAAATCGGAAGCATCATTGTCCTCCTTCCATCGATTACGAACTTTCGATGTGGTTTGCAAAAATCAGCTGATTTGCCTTTCCGATTTATAGAAACGGAAAGCGAAGGGATCGAAAGAGGGAGAACAAATATTACAGAATCGGATGCTCAGGATGAACTGGAGTTCTGACAAGATCGATATGACTCAAAGAGCGCGCGATCCACAAAAAGCCGACCAATGAGGTGATGATATTGCTAGCGATGATCGCACCCCACATCGCATAGATTGAGAAATCGAAGATTTGAGTCAGCACATAACTTAGTGGGAGGACGATGATCATCACCCTGAGAAAAAAGAGCCAGAACCCCGGCCACGAACGTCCGATTGCCTGAAAAGTGGTGGCTTCGACCATCAGCGCTGCCAAAAATCCATAACTCAATGCGACCGACCACATGTACGAACGGGCATATTCGGTGACAAGAGGATCTGTGGTAAACACAGCAACTACCACGTTTGAAAATAACGCCGCTAGGATTCCGAGACCGGCAGCGCCAAAAAAAGCATATTTGACGCCATGAAAAAATGCTTCACGCGCACGATCAAGCTTGCCGGCACCGATATTCTGTCCGACCATCGCCATTGCACCAAAACCAAATCCGACAGCCGGCAAGTAGGCAAAAAACTCAATGCGCATCCCAAGACTAAATGCAATCGCTCCTGCTTCCGAAAAACCGAGTGCCGCGATATAGGTAAGTGCTGCCAGACCAATCGGAAAAATCACCTGCGTGATCGATGCCGGGATTCCGATATCGAGCACTTTTTTGACTGATTGCCACTTGAGTGTCAAATTTGCGAACCGGAAGCGCACTTGGCGCTTGGGACTTGAGAGTGAACGCAGCGCAATAATGATGAAAACTGCCTGAGAGATGAGCGTCGCATACGCCGCACCAGCGATTCCGAGTGGCGGAAAAGAAGACCACCCGAAGATCATAATCGGATCAAGAATGACGTTGACGAGCGTCGAAAGTGCAAACAATTTGGTCAGTGTCGCGGTGTCACCCTGAGAATTAAAGGCGAACATGATCGTCATTAAAATAAAGAGCAATACCGAACCACCGGCGGTAATCGTGAAATATTCGAGTGCCGGAGAAAAAATCTCTCCACTAGCGCCGGATGCGACGAGCAGTTGATTTCTGAACATGAGTGCGATAATCGTGAAGATGAATCCAGCCAAAGCGCTTAAGACAAATGATTGCCCCAGAGTGCGTTCGGCTTCGGGAATATTCTTCGCGCCGATATTCATCGCCATAATCACGCCCGATCCGACAGTCAGACCAAATCCGAGTGAAATCATCACAAACAGAGTGATCTGCGAAATACTCACCGCCGCGATTGCCTCAGCTGACAGCTTGCTGACCCAATAGGTATCAACGAGATTGTAGAGCGTGTAGAAAAAAATCGAAAGCATCATCGGCCAAGCGAGCGACCACAACTGTTTGCCGATGGGTCCGCGCGTCAAGTCTTGTTCATGAGGGAGATTATCGGTCATGGTGGTCAGAAAGAGAGACTGTCACCTTTGTCCAAAAAGCAACAAAGCGCTGCATTGTAGCTATTTTGAAAAAAGGAATACAATCGATTTTTTTGGTATACCAAAAAGGAAATTGATGCAAATACTCGCAAAAAGGTAGCCTGCTCTTTGATTTTGTTTCGGAATTCCTGAACATCAAGAAACATTGCAAGCGATGTACTACCGATTCTGCCCAGATCATGAGCCAAGAAGATGTCTATTCCTTTTTTAAATTTAACTTTCGATCTAATTCCCTTAATTTCTTGTTAAGCGCATTTTGCTGTTCAAGATTTTGATGCATCCTATATAAAAAAGTTTCACAGAAAACAATTCCACCTGATTTTTCATTAACACGAAAAAAAAGATCCATAAGAACGCAGGCAATATCGCCTGTCATCCATAGTGTCGTCTTGGTTAAAAATTGATTATGTTCCTCACGGTCAAAAAAATGAGAATTATAAGTTTGTGTTACATGCTCGGAGCTAAAGGTATTAAAGGCGGTAATAAAATTTGCATGAGCAGAATTTTCATTTATAGTATCCTTAATGTTTTTAATAATTTTTGAGGCACTAGAATAATTAGATGCCACCCAAGTATATCTCATTTTGGACAAGCGCTTAGGCTCGGCAAACAGCCCACTCTTACTAATATCGGTGAAATTATTCAGATCGGGATTTTCCAAGGCATATGCCGCACATACACCCGCTTCTAGAACATATCTAAGATTAATAAAAGCTTGCGTTTGATGCAGTCTTACAGCAGATAATATAGCCAAGGTGTGATGCTTTCTTAGTTGGGTTAAAAAAGCAAAGAATATGTAATTATTCTCACTCATAGACAAAATAAACTCCTGCAACAGCAAACTGAATTCAAGAGCATTTTCATAAAATTCACCATATTTATCCTTTGCCTTTGCGGCAAGCTCATTCTCAAGTTGTATTATGTCTCCAAAGTTTATTATTACATTTTTCATGCAATCATAATGAATATCTATTACCAACTCTCCACATTCACCATGCTGTTATCCACGCCGCGTTGCTCCAAAATCTCACGGATATCGACCACCATCTGGCGACTGCCGCAAATACTCACTTCGGTATCGGCGAATTCGTCATCCGAAAGTGATTCGACAAACTGTGTGACCCTGCCGGCGAAGCAATCCGCCAGATCATTTTGCGGTTGAGAGAGACAAAGTTGAAAACGAAACCGCTCGGGAAAACGGGAGCGGAGGTCTTGGAATTCTTCCACGCAAAACAGGTTGTCCTCGTGACGGACACCAAAGATCAAGTGAAGGGCGGGCAAAGCATCGTGATCGAGCAATGATCGATAGATCGAACGGATCGGAGCGAGACCGGTGCCGGTCGCAATCAGCAGCTGTTTTTTGTCGGGATGTTTGATCGCGAATTTGCCCATCGGACCGCGAAATTGCGCCGTATCACCGGATTTCATCTTCCACAGCAGCTCGCTCGCGGCGCCCCCCTTGAGATATT
>CAZYXI010000109.1:0-4270 GCA_964651215.1 uncultured Candidatus Peribacteria bacterium | reverse complement strand
ATTCCATTTTTGTCTCAATGATACGGAAGGACTCTGTTTCTTCCATTCCGTTGCGATCGAAGAATACAAAAAGCCCGAATACTCCGTTGCTATTGCGAGTGACCGGGAGGATTATTTTTCCGGAGAGGTCGCCGCGTTGGATCTGTCCGCTCGATATTTTTTCGGTCTGCCGCTTGCCTCCGCCGAGGGTAATGTTTCGCTCTCGCGCTTGCGCTACATTTTCGACCGCTACGATGATGAAGCCGGCTACCGATTCTCTGAAGATGACCGCTGGCTCCCGTATTTTTCCGGAGAGTGGGGGATCATGCCGCCCTTTTTTCCGGTGCCGGAACAACTCGAAGCGCGTAGTTTTGCACTTGATGAAAACGGCGATCACCGGATCACTGTTGCGATCGAGCTTCCCCTCGTGACGCCACTCCCAACAGAAACGACCACCGCTTCATCTGTCGGTCTCGCGCCGATCCGGGCGAGTCAGACCTACTCCGCCCAAGTGACCATCGCCGACCATAATCAAAATCCGGTGTATGCCGCCACCGATTTTGTCGCTTTGGCAACGGACCGGTTTGTCGGCATCAAGACCGCAGCACCAAGCGTAGAAGTGGATCAACCGCTTGCCATCCGCACGGTGGTCGTCGACAAAGATGGACTGCCGCAAGCCGATCAACGTGTGCGACTGACCCTTGTGCGTGAGCGACCGCAACCGTCACGCCCCCTCCCATTGTCGCAAGACCAGCCACCGGAATCCGATATTCCCTCCGCAGAAGTGATCATGACCACCGAGACCGTGTCGGATGCCAGTGGCAAGGCATCGTACGATTTTACTCCCTCCCCCGATAAGACCGGTCGCTATCGGGTCTTTGCCGAAGTGACCGATACACAAGGGAGACTCCATCGTTCGGCGACCGACTTTTTTGTCTATGATGGATCACCATTCCTCTTCGATCCCGATGATCACAAGCGTATCGAACTGATCCCCGACAAGCCGCTCTATCAAGTGGGAGATACCGCACGGATCACCGTTCTCAGTCCACTCGATGCCACGCTGACCAATTATCTCCTCAGTCAGCAGCGACATCTTTTGCACGAAGTGCGCTTGGTCCGTTTTGACACCGATCCGATACTCGAATTGCCGATCACTGAGGCGATGATCCCGAATATGCATCTTTCTTTGATCGGTCAGCAATTCGGCGCTGACTCCGCTCTTGCTCTCGGCACTGTCGATCTGCGAGTCGATACCGCTCCAAAAGCGATCAAAGTGAGCATTTCGCCCGATCAAGACTCATACTTGCCCGGCGCCGCCGTCACCCTTGATATCACTGCCGAAGGGACGAGCGCCGATGCCGAAGTGGCGGTCGTAGTGGTGGATGCGGCGAATATCAGTTTGTTCGACTCTCTGCGCGAAGAGATCATGGATTTTTTCTGGTCGCCGCGAGCCGATGCCGTGCAGTCGGCAATGACCCTTGCCGATCTCGACAAGATCGGGATCGGAGCCGATGGTGGAGCCACATTCTTACAAAAAAGCAGAGGCATCGGTGCCGGCGGAATGCCGACCGAAATGGCGGCGATGGTCGCGGACGAAGCAGAAGAAAGCATGGGTATGCCGCCACCGGCTCCTCGCTTGCCGGGAGGAGATGATGCGAAAACCCGAACAGATTTTCGCGATACGGCATATTTTAACGCAATCGTTCCTCTGAGCGCCGATGGAAGAGCCGAAGTCCGCTTTGACCTGCCTGACAATCTTACGACCTGGTCGGTACTGGCGATCGCCGTGGACAAAAATTTCCATGTCGGCGAGACGACTCGCGACATCGTCGCCACCAAACCGCTCTTGCTGCGTCCGCAATTGCCACGGTTTATCCGGTTTGGCGACCTCGTCGAAATCCGCGCCGATGTGACGAATCGTTCGGATGAGATTTTGAACACCACCGTCCGTATCGATGTGACCAATATTGCTCTCGAAGACGAGGCCGAGCGTACGGTCGAAATCGCCGCCGGCGAAACCGCTACGCTTACTTGGCAAGTCGATGCCGGTACGAGTCGCATCGACACAGCTGCCGAATTTACTTTTGTCGCCGCAAGTAACGGACAACAAGACGCAATCACACTTTCCGTGCCGGTGCTGAGGCACGCCTCGCCCGAAACGGTCGCAACATCCGGTTCCGTCACCACCTCGCCTCGTTCCGAAAAAGTCCGCTTGCCATCGACGGTCATTCCGGAGCTCGGTTCGCTTACGATCACGACCGGAGCGACGCTTGCCAATTATCTCCACGGTGGACTGAGTACGATCAACGAATATCCGTATCATTCACATGCCACCCTTGCCGACCGACTCGCGGCACTCGTCGTCTATCGCCTCGCGATGCTGATCCCCAATTTTGAAGGACATCTGCCCATACCCAAGGTCACCGACGAATACGGCAATACCGTTCTTTATGATGCGGCGATCCGCAACAGCATCGAACGTCTGCAAAACAGTCAGCGCGCCGATGGCGGTTGGGGCTATTGGCAAGAATCCCGTGAAGCGGACTTGCTTTTGACCGCGAAGATCCTCGCAACATTTGCGCTCCTTGCCGAAGAAGGGATCGATTTTGACCAGGAGTCGCTTCAGGCAGCGGAACGATTTTTGGTCGAATATCTGCAAAGTGGTACCGATCTTGGTGACAACCGCGAACTCGACACCACTTTCGAAGCCGATCGCCGCGGTTTTGTGCTCGCGAGTATTGCGCGCTTCGATCCGACTGCCGAGGTCAGCCCCTTGATCGATGATCTCGCCAAGAAGACCGAACTCCTCTCGCTGGACGGAAAGCTCGCACTGATCGAGGTGTTCCAGCACACTGCTTCCAACTCCGAACAAAAAGACCGACTGCTCGCCGATGTGACCGCTCGACTCCAGATCGATCCGCGCGGCATGTTTTTGTCACAGACTGACGATGACTTCGGTGGTTTCGATGCCGCTGCGTCCGAAGCGTTGACAGCGCGCTTGTTGCAGATCCTTGTGCGCGAACGCGATGGAATAAGCATCACCGATGATCCGTTTGTCCCCAAATTGCTCGCGTGGCTGATCCGGGTGCGCGTCGATGGCATGTGGGGAAGCACCGCGACTACGACCAAAGTCTTGGAAGCATTTGTCGCATACCTTACGATCAGCAAAGAATACCTCGCCGATTATGAAGCGGTCGTGTTGGCGGACGGACGCGAGGTCGAGTTGTACCGCGTCGATGGCGAGTCGCTCTTTGATACGCACACCGTCATCATCGGTACGCCGGATATTCTCGAGCGCAATCCGCAGGGACTGATTCTCGAGTTCCTCAAAAACGGCGGCGAGACCGGTGTGCTTTATTACGAAATGGTGCTCCGATATTTCTTGCCGATCACCGAGATCGGCGCACGCGAAGAGGGGATTGCGATCCGGAGAAGCTTTTATGCGCAAGATGATGACTTACAGACTTCGCCGCTCGAATCGGCGAAGGTCGGTGATGTGCTTGTCGGCAAGCTGACTGTCTCCGTCGCTGATGACCGTCGCTTGGTCGTGGTCGATAGTCCGCTCCCCGCCGGGATGGAGCTGATCAACTTCCGCCTCAAGACGAGTGACAAGACGTTGCAAAATCGTGGCGATACGCCGCCGCCGGTGGAACCATTTTTGATGATGAAAGGCGAGATGATGGAAGGCTTTGCCGCGGAGGCGCCGCCACGGATCCAGATCGCCCCATCCGTACCCGCTTTTGATCGGGGTATCGTACCGATCCCGAATTCCCCTTGGGTGCGAACCGAACTCAAAGACGACCGCCTGCTGCTCTATGCCGACCGGTTGCCGACGGGTGTCTACGAGTACGAATTCTTTGTCCGCGCGACGCATGCCGGCGAGTTTGCCTTGCCGCCGGCACGTGCCGAAGAGATGGAGACTCCGGAGATATTTGGACGCACGGCAGGAGGGGGGTTTGTGATCGAGTGATTATTCTCGAATCGTCGCATTGTTCGTTTGTTTTGCACGAAAAACAGGAGCAGAAAATGACAAGTCGGTTTTACTGACTCTTTTTTTGAAATCGTGTATCTTCCCCGTAACGGTTTTTCGTTGTTTTTATTTTTCTCTCTTCCATGAACTCTCTTTTTTTAAAAAGCCACATCTCGCTTTTTGGGCTTATTATTTTATTTCTGAGTGGTGGACTTTTTGTCGCACAGATTGCGCAGGCACAAAATCTTGCAGGAACAACATCTTCTCTTTCAGATCATACTTGCGCTGTACTTACAACTGGTGAAGTGCAATGTTGGG
>CAZYXI010000108.1:0-4304 GCA_964651215.1 uncultured Candidatus Peribacteria bacterium | reverse complement strand
CATTTTATCGGCAAGGATATTCTCCGTTTCCACGCGGCGATCTGGCCGGCGATGCTGCTCTCTGCTGGGTTGCCGCTGCCTAAGAAGATCTGCGTGCACGGCTTTTTGACAAGCGAAGGTCACAAGATGAGTAAAAGCCTCGGCAATGTCGTCGATCCGTTTGCGGTTGTACAAGAATTTGGCGGCAATCCCGATCCGATCCGTTTTTTTCTCCTCTCCGAAGTCCCGTTTGGGCGCGATGCGGATTTTAGCCGCAAGCGCTTTTTGGAGCTCTACAACGCGCGTCTCGCGAATGGACTTGGCAATCTTTTTGCGCGGGTGATCACGCTCGCGAACAAGTCAGGGGCGACAATGCCCGAGACGATTGCGAATGCCGAGCTTGCTGCGGCGAGCAAACAAGTCGCACAGACTATCGATACGCACATGAAAGCCTGCGAACTCCACCACGCGATCGAGGCGATCTTTACCGCCGTCGAATTTCTCAATCACGATATCGATCGCAAAAAACCATGGCTCACCATCAAAACCGAGCCGGAAGCAACAAAGCAGATCGTCGCGGATTGGCTGCTCGCCTTGCAACAGTTGGCTCGTGAGGTCGAAATCTTCCTCCCGCAGACGGGCGCGGCGATGCGCTCCGGACTTCTGGCGCTGGAGTCGGCGATCTTGTTTCCGCGGATGGAGATTCCCACAGAATGACAAAACACCAAAAAACCGCTTCCTCTTTAGCAGAGTGAAGCGGTTTTTTTTCAGAATTCCCCTTGGGATTTATCGACTGCGGAGGCGGAATTTTTTCAATATCGAATGTTCGATCAGGTTGTTGTTCTGAAAGGTATTGCCTTGCAATTGCTGGCTTATCTCGACGCGCTTGGAACCGCTAAAGGGGTCAGAAATCACAAACTTGCCACGGTAAAAGATGATCACGCGGAGCGCGTCATCCGAGAGGAGGTCAAAATCTGTCTCGCCATTTCGCTTGATAAACTCGATCCCCAGAATCTTGCCATTCTCGCTGCGGAGGATCACCCAAGCATGATCAAGCGGTGTACAGTCGGTATCGACAAAACGCACCTCGATCTTGCGTGCTTGTTTGACAAAGCCCGTCTCGTAACTGCCGGCAGGCGTAATCAGGCTGTCTGCGCCGGAGCTGACGACAAAACGGTCTCCTTGGCGACGCTCGAAGTTGCGATGACCAAAGTCGGCAATGCCATCGGCATTCGTACGTTTGATGCCGACACGGCGTCCGTTCTCATTTATCAATTGTACAACGGCACCGCGGATCGGATTGCATTCGTTATCAAGCAGACGGAACTGTTTTGCTTGTGGCGTCAGATCGGGGCAAGTCGCTTGTGGAATCGGCAGATAATCGATCGGAGCGTCTTGTGTATCGCAAAAATCCTTTGGAGTCGGGTCGGTGACGCTGACACTCAAAAAGAAATGAAAGTCCGCTTCGTCACTATCATTGTTCGGCAGACGGATTTCGACGGTCTTCGTGCCGGCGCTTTGGGCGGTAAATCCGATCACAAAATCGCTCGTGTTTGCGGCGCTGATCGTGCCGGATGGTGAGGTGGTGATGGCAAATTCGTTTTCGGTATCATCCACGATCTCGACAAGCGGCGCACCGGTAAGCAGGAGGGCGGCCGTGCCGTTATTGGCGATCGTAAAGGTTTCGCTTGTACTCTCGCCGATATCAAAGCTGCCGAGCGCAACGGTGCTGCCGGAGACAATGTCGGTTCCATTGTTATCAATGGCGATCTCCGGGAGCGGGATCGGCGTGCCTTCGCCGGTCAATGCGAAGGAATACGGATCTTCATCACTATCATTATTTGCGATGCTGACGGTTGCGGTCTTGGTCCCTACGGTCGAGGGTGCAAAACGCAGGGTGAACGAAACGGTTCCCGCCGGAGGAATGGTTGCGCTTGTCGGCTGACCGAGGACGACAAACTGATTGTCCGGATCGTCGTTTATGCGAACGATCGGCGCGTCGGTCAATTGCAGATCCGCAGTGCCGAGATTGGTGATGGTAAAGCTGACATCACTTTCATTGCCAACAGTCAGCGTCCCAAAATCATATGCCGTCACGCTTGCGGTCTGACCCGTGACGGTGACATCGATCTCCGGCGCGATGCCTTCGCCGCTCAATTGGATAAGGTATGGGTTCTCATCATCATCATTATTCGCAATACTGACGGTTGCGGTCTTGCTGCCCACGCTTGCGGGACTGAATTCGATTTCGAAGAGGCTGTCATTATTCGGAGTGATCGGCGATGTCGGCTGCAGCGTGATGGCAAAATCAGCCGCATCGGCGCCGATGATCTCGACCAAAGGTGATCCGGTCAAAAGGAGATCCGCGGAACCGAGGTTTTGCACTTTCAGTTGCACGGTCGTGTTTGCATTTACCGAAGTTTGACCGAAGTCGTATGCGGTGAGGCTTGTCGCAGGATTGACGCTCGGATTAGAAGAGGCGAGTGTGACATCGATCTCCGGCAGCGGAGTCGGAGTGGGAGTCGGAGTGGGTGTAGCGGTGGCGGTAGGAGTCGGAGTGGGTGTGATTGTTGGAGTCGGAGTGGGAGTGGGTGTGGGAGTAATTGTCGGCGTGGGAGTGGCGGTGGGTGTCGGAGTGGCGGTGGGGAATTGATAGAAGTAGGCACGACCTTCGCTTAGCGCCACGCCTTCAAAGAAATGAGCACCGATTGCGACTTGATTACTTGCTTCATCGACTGCGATGGCGCCTCCAAAAAGAGTATTTCCTTGATTCGATTTGACGCCCGGAGCCAGTTCATCGGTTTGTACCCATGTGCCGTTTTGGAGTTCGAAGATTAGGACACGTCCTTCTCCTGTAGATGGACCAATTACCTCTGGGGTACCTTGTGATCCAATCAGCAATCTTCCCGTGATGTTGCCAAGCGAGGAACCAAAGTCAGTTGGTCTAAGTATGGGATCGATTTGCTGTTGCAATTGCCAACCATTTGTTGTGCGCTCGAAGATATATACGCGCCCACCGCCATTTGTATCGGTTTGGGTGGCATGGGCATTATTGGGCGCGGAGATAGCAAGGTGGTTGTCGTCGATCAGGGTGATCTCTCTGCCAAAACTTCCCTTAAAGATCAGGTCGGGAGAGTTGTTGAGGGCAAAATCATAGGGATCGAGTGTCTGCTGCCATTGCCAGGTATTGCCGTTGTGCTTGTAGATATGGGTAAGGCCTTGCACATTTGGTGCTCCGGTATCGAAAGCATAGATACCATCCGTATAGTGACCTGTGCCGACAAACATCTCATCGCCAGCGACTTCGAGTTCGAAGCCAAAGTAATCTTTGCCGGTCGGGTTGGGGGCTGTGATAATGGCGACTTGTTGCCAGGTGTTGCCATCGAATTGATACTCGAAGACTTGCCCCGGTACTTTGTTTGTGCGGATATCCGGCAATTTTCCGGCGGCGCCGACGACCAGGCGTGTGCCATTGTTGTCCAGATGGAGGCTGGCACCAAAGCCAAAGACACCACTCGTGGCGGTCTGCAGACTGACGGAGGGAGGGGCAAGTGTGTCCGAAAGCTCCCACAAAGTACCGTTGCGACGATAGATATAGACACGTCCTTGTCGTGCCGGACCGGTAGCATAGGCGGAATTAAGATTTTTTATCTTCCAATCCAGTGCACTGATCGCGAGCACATCCCCATCGAGCGCAACGTCCCAGCCGAAGGCATCCCCATCGATCAGGTCATCGGGCGCGATGATCTGGGTGGGGGGATCGGCAAAGTCCGTTCCCTTTTCATAGACAAAGACTCTTCCCGGGATCACAGCATATTCTGTGCGATATACAGGGGCGCCGACCACGGCGGTCGTGCCATCGATGGCAACGCTCTTGCCAAATTGACGATCTTGCAAAAGGTCGGAAGTTTGTGTCGGTCCTTTGACAATGGTGTTGATTGTCGCCGCATGTGCCGCAGGCAGATGGCCAAAAATAGAGACTGCCAGCATAAGGGCAAGCGCGATATACAGCGGGAGCAGTCGAACGAGTGTATGTGTCTGTTTGTGAGGAGAGGCATGGATCGACATGCAACAGGGGGAAAAAGTAAGAGTACTTTATAAACTTTTAACATTATTGAGTCAAGATACTTTCCTGCAACCTTTTCGTCAAGAGTACAGTACTCCGGACCATTCGCATCTTATTGCTGAAAGATCGCATAGTCAAACATGGGCGCAAGTTCTTGGGGGTGGATTTCGGCACCGACATGCTGGCGGATATTGCCGGCGGTGCCGGTGGCATTGATCTGGATCTTGTCATCAGGAAGTGGAAACAGTTCGATCAGATC
>CAZYXI010000107.1:3685-4352 GCA_964651215.1 uncultured Candidatus Peribacteria bacterium | reverse complement strand
CACCAATACGCTTGCCGTTATCGCCCTTTTGATTTTGGATCGGTCTCCTCTCGACATCCTGCTCTTCGCAGGATTACTCTTGCTCATCATCAGTGCCGCATTCGTGAGTACGTTTACGCATTGGTGGGTCAATACCGATATCTTGACGACAGACAAGTTGATCTGTGTCCGCTATCATGGACTGTTTCGGTTTTCGGTGGACGAACTGGCACTCGAAGATATCCGCGCCATCGATATCCGTCAAGACGGGATTTTGCAAAACCTCTTCGGCTACGGCAATGTCGAGCTTTCGAGCGAGCTGACCGGCAATCCCAAGATCATGCTCAAAAACATCTGCAATGTCGATCGGCTCTCACGCTTGTTGCGTCAAAACACCCGGACTCATTCCATCGTTTCATGATCGTAGCCATTTCGATTTGGTCGGCAACTGTCATTATTTGCCTCTATTATGCCTTCTTGTTGGCAAGACTTGTCGTGATCCGGAAGAACTTTCCCACCATTGTTTCACGCCGCATTTTAATACTAAATATTTTGATCCCCTGTATTGCTCTAGCTTTCTCTGTACTCGTATTGCTCTTGCGATAAAGATCCATCGGCTGAACCGACTTGGCTTTGAACAGAAAAATCGTCTATATGCCGGAATGGGTGTCTCGATAGATCGGGAACA
>CAZYXI010000107.1:0-3675 GCA_964651215.1 uncultured Candidatus Peribacteria bacterium | reverse complement strand
GGTGGTCTAGCGACACACCCCATTCCGGCAAAGCATTCTAAAGTCGTAAAGCGAAAAACACAAACGCTCACCTTACTCTTGTCTGTTCCCGGACAAAGTCGGCTCGAAAAACTTACTTCGTGAGGCGATCGTATCGGCGGACATATTGTTTGACGGTGGCAATATACGTCGCATGACTCCATGTCAGCGGCGCGACCGAGAGTGGCGCCCCCGAAACGGGATGGACTTGCTCCGGCGAGGTCCCCGCCGCATTGGCTCGCTTGGCGATCCATTCCAAAATCGCTTTGGCAGGAACCAGGTCAGCCCTGGTCTTTGCCGTGGCGATGATGTGATCGGCATGCCAGAGAGTAGTGATAAGCCACGGATTTCCCGTGAACTGACTGTGATCAAGCGTATTCCAATCAAAATGATAATTGTCATTTTGATACCGGGCGATACCGCCGATCTGCCCCGGAACGGTAAGATGATCGATGATCGCCCGCATGGTCGAGATGATCCTTTTGTCGTTCGGTGGCAAGACTCCCATTTTCCACATGAAGGCGAGACTGGCATCGATGGTCGTATCGCGCTCGATGATATCGCCGTTTTTGATGACGACTTTTTTGAGGAATCTCCCGGATTCTTTGTCATAGAGATGCTCAAGAATCGCTTTTTGCAGTGATTCTGCCGCCTTTTTGTACCGCTGAGCCGATTCGAGGTGACCGGTCGCTTCGGCAAGCGCGGCAGCGGACTTAAGCCCGGCATAGACACATGCAGCCGTGTATGAAAACACTCCCCGTTGTTCTTCCCACAGGTCATAGGTCTGGATCGGCAGACCGGTCTTTGGCTCGACAAAGGCCGTCATCCAATCCCCCATCCTCATGACGAGCGGATGGAATAACTGCTGGATGATCTCGATCTTGCCGAATTTTTTGTGGAACTCTTCGAGCGCGACAAGGATCAACGCCGTTTCGTCTTCTTGGATCGGCAATTGCCGTTCGTCATTGCGCGTCTTCGGATGCCAAGACGAGCCGAGCGTCCGATCCGGATTGTATTTGTGCAGCATATAGCCGTCATCGGTCACGACATCTTGGCAAAACTCGAAAAAGCGTTCCGCTTGGATCTCGCAGCCGGCATCCGTCAGCGCCATCGCCACGAGCGCCCCGTCACGCGGCCACATGTAGGTGTACGTATCGCGATTGAATTTCATGTTGTCCGAATCGTTCGCCGCCAAAATCGCACCGCGATTATCAGTCTGCGTGCGAACGATAAGCAGACTGCGATTGTAGAGATCGATCAGATGCGGCGGCAGATCGGCAAAATCGGCCGCTTTTTCTTTGATCCATTGTTGCCAAAAAATGGTGGCGTGACTAAAGATCTTGTCGAGTCCGAGCTGATGGATAAACCGATGACCATCGGCGATATCGTCATAACGCTTGCCGGCGACCACCCACGAGTATAGCGTCTTGGCTTCTTCCGGTAAAAAGATCTGCCGAAACCCGACCGTCGAATCGACCGAACCTTGCTCGATGGGATTTTTTTGAAGCAGACCGTCATCCGCATCTCGCCACGTTCCCTCCAGTCCATCGTAACCGGTCTTGCCGATCGCGTACTGATCGAGACCCTTTCCATCCGACCATTCTCCGGCGATCAAAAAATAACGGTCTTGCCGATAATTGAGGATCGCGTTCATCTCGGGTTCAAACTGCGCGGTGTCTTTTGACTTGTCTTCGTAGATATGGAAATCGTAATGAAAAAAGACCTTGATCTCGCGTTCGCGATTTCTGCGATTGATGATCTCCAATTTGCGAAAGAGGATATCATGCGTCGTATAGACAAAATCGCGAAAGCGCACCTCCAGTCCGAGTTGCTCGTTTTTGGCGAGACAATCCCCGACCAAGGTGTCCGGCAAATAGCCGAGTGAGATCTGCCACTCCGCATCATTCAGCCACGAAATCCGACCATCGACAAAAAATCCGACCCGATGGAAGGTGCCGAAAGTGGTATGGTCTTCCATCCCGACATAGGGATAATAAAAGTCACGGAGCTGCAAACGATCGTCAAAAGTGGCAAGCATATTGCCGTTTCCAAGCACAAGTGAACGAGGCATGATTAGAGAAATGGATTTGAGTTTGTGTTTATTATACCATATTTTTGGCAGATTTCGAACATGAAAACGCGCAGCGTCTTTGCGAGAGAATCCGATCCCGTCATGGCGGAAGAGGATGATCGAAGCAACCCAAGGTGTAACATTTGATTCCGGGCATATGTTTTGCGGACTGCCCAATCCAAAACCTCGCCAATAAACTTGATGCACAGAACGGACACATCGGAGGCTTCTCTCGTTCCCGTCAATCCCGAAGTGGGAGATGTTTCGGGTGGAGTTGCGAATCTTCATTTCTTCATTCTTCGTCATTCCCGATATGGGTGTCTTCCGGAGGGGAATCGGGAATCTTAGATTTTCGGCTCTTGATGAATGCGAGAAGATTCCCGATTCCACACCAAATCACCAACCTACATCGGGAATGATGAGATATCTCAGCTCGATTTTAGTTAGAACCTCTCTGCAGTCTACTTTCTTATGTCTTACAACTTATCGCTTACAACTTGCGACTGACTTTACTTCCGTTAATCGCACAGCCCCCTGCGAGAGACTATGACGGTGAGAAGAAATCAAGCCTTTGCCAATACTCGCATCACATTCTCCACCAGATGATAGCCGACATTGTCTTTCATCGTCAGCACTGACTCCGGGTGGAATTGCACAGCTTCGATCGGCAGTTTCTTGTGTCGCATCGCCATGATCACGCCATCTTCCGTGCGCGCAGAAATCTCAAAATCCTCCGGCATCTTGTCGACTGCCAAAGAATGATAACGTCCGCCGGGAAAACCGTTCGGCAGATTTGCAAAAATCGTTTTGCCGTCATGGAAGATCGGAGAATTTTTGCCATGTACCGGCGCAACAAATTTGAGACTGCCACCAAACGCTTCCGCAAGCGCTTCGTGACCGAGGCATACGCCGAAGATCGGTACTTTTCCGACCGATTTTTCGATGATCGCCATCAAGTTGCCGGCATTTTTGGGCACGCTCGGTCCGGGCGAGATCAGGAGCAGGTCATAGGCGGATGGATCGATATCATCGACGGGGACATCATTGCGAAAGATCGTCAGCTTTGCGCCGGCTTGTTCGAAAAAATCAACGAGATTGAAGGTGAAAGAATCGAAGTTGTCGATGAGGAGGATGGATTTCATAATGAGGAAGAGAAAAGGAGGGGGAAATTGTAAATGTTAAATTTTAAAGGTAAAAATAAATTATAAATCCTAAATTCAAAAACATGCTCATGTATACAATAATTTAGTGGGTTGGCGTGAACCCTATTACAATTGTCCGTTTTTATGAGATTTGAGAATTGTTTAGACATTAAGCATTAGAAATTATTTTAAAATTTTACCTTTAACATTTAAAATTAACTGTCAGATTTTTTGGCGATTGTTGCAAATATCATTACGAGCTCATGCACTTCGCTCCAAAGTTTTCTACAAGCATCGGCTTTTTCTGGTTCGGATGTTGCAAGCATACGAAGCCAATGCTTTGTTTCATTTGCTTCCTTGAGAGAAATTTTGATCTTATTACGAAAATCCTTTTTTGATGATGCATGATTTGCTTCCATATAATTTGCGCCTATGCTCGTTGAT
>CAZYXI010000106.1:0-4361 GCA_964651215.1 uncultured Candidatus Peribacteria bacterium | reverse complement strand
TAGAGTTTGAAATTTTTCCCCAGGAGCATATCACTCGAGCTGGCGCCAATCTGCTCTTTCCAATGGGGATTGGGCGAATCGATGTGGATCAAGCCGGCTTCGATCTTGGCATGAATATCGCGATCGGAAAGGATCATGTGATGCGGAAGAAGTTACGGTCATTGTAAGAATTTTTTAGGTCGAGCGCAATTTTTTGTTTTGGTTCGAACAATGCATAGATTGCTCCTTTCTATTATCTGCCTCTCCATTCAACAAACGCTCGCACCTCGTCATTCCCGATGCAGGTTGTGCTTTGGGGGGAATCGGGAATCTTAATGGTAGTATCTGATTTTAAATCGTGCCAATCAATTTTGGTCAGCGGATTTTCTCAAAAATAAATTGACGGGATTTTGGTTGTCGCTAAAATCAAAGCATTCATTTTTTAGGTATTATGGGACATGGTGAAAATTTAGGGGTAATGAGGGATAATGACGAATTTTTCATTCATCCTGAATCAGGTAAGAAGATACTTGTAGCAGGTGAAGGTTCAGAGCCTAGGGATGGGCAAATTGACTCGGTTGTTTTAGGTGCTCGAAGACAGACTGGAGTCGATCCAGAAGCATATTTTCATTGTTAGCGATTTGCTCATTCCAAAATATCAGCTACATCTCGCGTCATTCCCGATGCAGGCTGTGATTATGGAGAAGAATCGGGAATCTTAATCCGTATCTTATCGCTCGGTCTTATCACACATCGAGCAGAAACATGCTTCTAATTCAACGCCACAGTCGGATTCGAAGAGCTTTTTTGAGCTGATTTTTTGCCCGTAGATAGCTGCAGACTACTTTTGTACGCAACATCTCTCAGGTTGCCTTTTGATTTTTTGTTTGCTCACTATCTCAGGAACAAACAAAAAACAACCCCGATGACTCGGGATTGTTTTTTTGACCTGCAAATTTTAGATCTACTTGAGTTCGACAGACGCCCCGGCGGCTTCGAGCGCAGCTTTGAGCTCGTTGGCTTCGGCTTCTTTGACACCCTGTTTGACCTCTTTTGGAGCGGCATCAACGAGGTCTTTTGCCTCTTTGAGACCCAATCCGGTCGCTTCGCGGACTGCCTTGATGACGGCGATCTTTTGTTGACCGGCGTTGGTCAAAACGACATCAAAGGTATCTTTGACAGCGGCTTCACCTCCTGCCTCACCTCCACCGGCAGCGCCTGCGGCGGCAACGGCAACGGGAGCGGCGGCGGAAACACCGAATTTTTCTTCCATAGCTTTGACAAGCTCGGAGAGTTCGAGAACAGAGAGCTTCTCGACACTTTCGAGAATCTTTTGGGCGTTGGCAGAAAGCTTTACTTCTGTCGTTGCTTCATCGGACATGTGAAATGAAAAAAGAAAAGAAAGGGGATACTTATGCGTTTTCTGTTGCGGCTTTTTGTTCGCGGTAGGCATCGGTCACGCGGACAAAACCGGCGATGACCTGCGAACCCACGCCCACAAATCCACTGATCGGCGAGAGGAGCGAACCAAGCAGTTTTGCCAAGAGCTCTTCGCGACTCGGGACATTTGAGAGAGCGATTGCTTCCGCTTTGCTGATCACTTTGCCTTCGAAGATCCCTCCGGTGATCTCGATCTTCTTGGTGGTTTTTTCAAGTTTGGTCAGTATCTTCAGGAGCGCCAATTCGTCTTCGAGTGCGAACGCGGCGCCGATCGCTCCATCGAGCACATCGTCGTTGATCTCGAGGTCGATGCCGTCTTTCGCCGCCTTTTTGATGAGGGTCTTTTTGGCGACGCAAAAACTTCCGCCACTTTTGCGCAAGGTGTTACGGATCTCTTGTGCTTGTTTGACGCTGAGTCCGAGATTTTTTGCGAAGTAGACGGATTTTGCCTCTTTCATGTTCGCGGTCAGTCCGGTGAGGACTTCTTCCTTTTTTTGTCGAGTTACCGGCATACGCATTAAAAAAATGAAAGGCTGCCGTGGCATCACCTTCCGTTTGTCGCATCTGGAGTGCGAAAGCGGTTTGCTATCAAAGCGGTGAGCCTACCGTGGGACTTATGTTCTGCACCTGGTGCAAGGAATGCCTCCGGTCTTGGGCAACAAATACGCACACGAGTCTAACGGCATGGCTTGGACAATGTCAAATTTTTTTTGCAGACCGATTGTCGCAAGCGGAAAAAATCGGCTGTAGCGGGCGCATTCCGCCTTGATAAAAACCGATTTTTATTCAGATTCTCTTTGTGGTATAATAGTTAGATAAAATAATAAAAATCCACATGAAAAAATACGCTCCGCACTTGGCAGGTTTTCTGCTAGTTGTCGCATCCGTCGCCGCTTTTGTGAGTTTGTCTCCTTCGGTGGAATCGCAGGATTTCTATTATCCCAATTCGACAACACCGACCTTGTCATTTAGCGCAGCCAATACTTCGTTGCCGTACGGAGGTTCGACTTCGCTGCAATGGAGTGCTTCGAATGTTTTGTGGTGTACCGCTTCCGGCGCCTGGTCGGGGAACAAGAATTTTAGCGGTACGGCGGGAACGGGGGTACTGACTGCCAATAAAACGTATCGTCTCAGCTGTTTTGGCGCGAACGGAAGCGTGGTCGAAAAATCCATCACCATCACCGTGACCGGCACTTTGATCGCCCATTGGACAATGGATAGCGCCGACTTCAACGGCACGACTTTGACCGATCGCTCCGGCAACGGTCACAACTTGACCGCTGTCGGTTCGGTAACTTCGACAACTGGGCGGATCGATCAGGCTCTCACATTCGATGGTGCCACCGGCGTTCTGACTTCCGGTACCTTCAATCCGGCGTTTCAATCCGGCAGTCACAGTTATGCGTTTTGGATGAAGCCAGAAAAATGGAATGCGGGGTATAATGATTATTTGTACCACTGGTCTATCAACGGTACGCATGAAAAAGTCTTGTCATTATTCTCGGACTACAATTCGGTTTTACGCGTGCAAAGCCCCGGAATCAAATATGACTCCAGCGGGGGCGATCTGTTTGTGACAGGCGTGGAAATGAATAAATATCCGGTCAATCAATGGATCCATTTTGCCCTTGTCCACAATAACCAGAACAATACGGTCACGATCTTTTTGAACGGTCAAGCGGTTGCAAGCGATACTTTTAGCGGTTCGATCGACACCGCCAACATCAATCTCTTTCAAATGCCCAAATCATTCGGAGGAGCTCGCTTTAAAGGCGCGATCGATGAATACAGTATCTATGGACGCGCGTTGACCGCCACCGAGATCAACGATCTCAAAAACGGCTCGATCAAAGCGGCAACCGTATCACCATCGCTCAGCTTTTCCGCCGCATCGTATATCGTCCCTTCCGGAGGCAGCACGACATTGAGTTGGAATGCGCAAAATGTTACCGGCTGTACCGCCTCCGGTGCGTGGAGCGGCAGCAAGTCCGCCTCCGGTTCGTACAATACGGGCGCTCTGACCGCCACCAAGACCTACACCCTTTCTTGTAACGGCAACGACGGAACGACCGTTGTTGAATACGCTACCATCGAGCTCGAACCCGAACCGGCTGATATCACCTTTACCGCTGACAGTAATTCAATTCCTTCCGGGAGCAGCACCACACTTTATTGGAACGCGACCAGTCTCGACACTTGTACCGCTTCCGGTGCGTGGAGCGGCAGCAAGTCACTGATGGGATCATTCAATACTGGGGCACTGACATCGTCCAAGACCTATACTTTGACATGTTCTGCCAATGACGGCGCGGTCGAGGATTGGTACAACGAAGGATTTCAATACCGTCGGAAGCTTGAGCTCAATAGTGATCTCGTATCCGGTTCGAGTGCGCTTATCGATTTTCCGGTCTTATTGACTTTTACCCAAGGTGATTTCAAATCTATCAGCAATGGCGGATTCGTCGCCAGCGAACAGGGGCATGACATCGTCTTCGTCGCCGCTGACGATAGCACTCGCCTGTCTCATGAGATCGAGTCATATGATCCTGTAACAGGTGCGGTCAACATCTGGGTCAAAATCCCATCGTTGTCGTCCACCGCCGACACTCCGATCTATATTTACTTTGGAAACAACGCGATCACCACTTCCCAACAAAATCCGGCAGGAGTCTGGTCAAAATACGAAGCTGTCTATCATTTCAACGATACATTTTCTGATTCGGCGAACAATCACCATGGATCCAATAACTATACCACATCCTCAACCGGCATTGTCGCCAAAGGTCGAGAAACCGCAGAAGGAAACCCTCGTCAATATATCCGTGTCCCCGATTCCTCCGCAAGTCTCGACAATGGTTCGAATATGACGGTATCCGTCTGGGCAAAGCCGAACGGCAGTTTTACGAATTGGAATAAAATCCTGACGAAAGCAAATTCTGATG
>CAZYXI010000105.1:0-4406 GCA_964651215.1 uncultured Candidatus Peribacteria bacterium | reverse complement strand
TTTCCGGTCCAAAGAGATTGATCCCTTCTCTTCTGCAAAGCCGTGCTTTAGGTCCTGTATTTCGCATGAACAGATTACAAAAAAAGTATTATACGCGCCGTGGTTTTTTGGGACGACAGCCTCCATGTGCGATCGGGGTGCGGTCGATGATCGCGGTCAGATCGAGTCCGGCGGCATGTAGTCCGCGTACCGCTTGTTCGCGACCGGGACCGACGCCTTTGACATAGACTTGTACTCGCTCGAGTCCGGTGGAGATCTTGGCGGTCTCCGCCGCTTTTTCGGCGGCGACTTGTGCGGCATACGGAGTGCTTTTGCGTGCCCCCTTAAAACCTGCCGTACCGGAACTGCACCAAGAAAGCGTGTTGCCTTCCTCGTCGGCGATCGTGACGATGGTGTTATTGAAAGACGCGCTGATGTTCGCGATGCCGCTTATTACTGAGCGACGGACTTTCTTTTTGGTGCCTTTGGTGGATTTTTTCGTTACCATAATATGGAAGGGAAGAAATTAGATCTTTTTATTCGCGATCGCGACCGCTTTTCCTTTGCGCGTCCGGGCATTTGACCGTGTGCGCTGACCTCGACACGGGAGACGACGACGATGGCGATATCCACGATAACAACCGATCTCCTGCAAGCGTTTGAGGTCGTTTTGGACTTTGCGCCGCAGGTCACCTTCGTGAGGGATCTTGTCGAGTTCCGCGGTGATTTTTTTTACTTCATCATCCGTGAGGTCATCCGCTCGTTTGGTCGTATCGACTTTGGCTGCCTCCAAGATCTTTATTGCGGTGATGCGTCCGACACCGTAGACATAGGTCAGAGCGATCGCAGCAGGTTTGTTCGGCAATGTGACTCCTGAAATACGTGCTGGCACTGGGCAGGGGTAAAAAAAAGAAGATTATCGGGACATCGGCGTGACGCGTACTCGCGACATGCTGGACTTTGTCCTGCGTTTGTTGCCTTTTTGGCGTTGTTTGTGCCGAGGATCGACAGAGCAGATCACACGGAGTTGCCCCATTCTGCGAATGGTCTGGCAATGTTCACACCGTTTTTTGACTGAGTTTGCGACTCGCATAATGATTATGATGATACAGATGGTGGCGTTTCCGCCTGTCCTTTGGACCCCTTTGGTCCGGAATTGCGATAGACGATCCGTCCTTTTTTGAGGTCGTAGGGCGAGATCTCGACGGTGACTTCGTCTCCCGGGATGACTCGGATGGAGTATTTTTTGAGTTTTCCTCCGATCCGAGCAAGGATCTCGTGTCCCTTGGGGAACGGACCTTCGGTGAGGCAGACTCGAAACATAGCGTTAGGAAGGCACTCCTCCACGATTCCCTCCGCTTCGATAACGTCATCCTGCTTCGCCAAGTCCATTCAAAAAAAGCTAAGGCATTGTACGGAAACTTATTTTCTACTGTCAAATGTTTTTTCTTGAAAAAGGATATTTTTTCTGATTGCGGTGATTTACCGGGCACGATTTGCACTTGCAAGAGACAGAAATCGATCAGAGTTCGTGATCTCTCAAATCATGCAAAGCTTGTTTGGCTTGGGCAAGTCGCTTCGCAAACGGAAGTTCTTCTTGCAAAAAGATATTCTGGATAAACGATCCCACGACCGCCATGCTGGCGGTGTGTCCGATCTTTTCGATGTGTTCCGGTTTGCTGACGCCGAACGCCATGGCGATCGGGAGGTCGGAATGTTTTTTGATATTGATGATCTGCTCTTTGGTCTCGTCACTAAAATCGGTGCGCACGCCGGTGACCCCCGTGCGCGAGACGAGATACCAAAAGCCGCCGGCAAACTTGCTGAGTTCCGCAATGCGCGCTTCTGTCGTCAGCGGTGAGACGACCGGGATCCAGTCGAGGTCGTGCGCTTTGCAGGCTGACAAAAAATGCTCGTGCGGTTCTTCGTCCATCGGCATGTCCGGTACGATCACGCCCTCCAGACCGCATTGCTTCGCATGCGCACAAAACCTGTCGACGCCAAAAGCATGGACAATATTATAATAAGTCATAAACAGGAGCGGCGCTTTGATCTCTTTGCTCAGTTCCGCTGCCATTTCAAACGCTGCTTCCACCCGAAATCCGCGTTCGAGCGCCAGTTCGTTGCAGCGCTGCATGGTGGGGCCGTCGGCGACCGGATCGCTAAAGGGGATCTGGATCTCGATCACGTCCGCGCCATTTGCATCCATCATCCGTACGATCTCTTTCGACTCTTCGACACTCGGAAAGCCCGCGACCACATGGGTCATCAGCGCCGGACAAGTATGGATTTTGTGGAGATGGTCGGTGATTTTGGACATGAGTCATTTTTTCAAAGCACAGACACTATGCCACACCTTGTTCAAAAAAACAGCATCAGCTTTTTCGGTGAATTTTCACGAACGAATTTCTCGTGTATACTTCACGCAAATCCTTCCTTTCTCGTGACTATCGCATCCGAATTATCGGCGCTCCTCCGTTCCGCTGTCCGACAGGTGAGTGATGAAGAAATCGCTCTCGTCCTCGAAAATCCGCGTCACGAAGGGTTTGGCGATTATGCGACGCCGATCGCCTTGCAACTCGCAAAAACCCTTGGCAAAAACCCGCGCGAAGTCGCGGAAGCGATCAAATCCGCGATTCCCACTAATTCCCTCATCGAAGGTGTCGAAATCGCCGGTCCCGGCTTTCTCAATATTTCTTTGGCGCCAAGTGCGGTGGCGGACAAGTTGCACCATTTCGTTCCGACCGAACCGCTCGTTCCGCAAGCGAAGAAGCGCATCGAGGTCGAATTTGCGAGCCCCAATATCGCCAAACCGCTTCACTTCGGGCACTTTCGCGGGCTGATCCTCGGCGAGTCCATTGCGCGCTTGTTGCGTCATGTCGGACACGAAGTGCTGACGGATAATTTTGTCGGCGACTGGGGCACACAATTCGGCAAACTGATTGTCGCGATCCGCAAATGGGGCGACAAAAAGCAGATCGACCAAAATCCCATCGAAGAGCTCGTCAAACTCTATCGCAAATTCCACGAGGAAGCCGAACATGATCCGGCGCTCGAAAAACAAGGAGCGGAAGAATTCCGCAAGCTCGAAGTCGAACGCGATCCGGAGAATATGGAGCTTTGGAAATGGATCGTCGCGGAATCCCTCAAAGAATTTTTCCAAATCGCAGATCGACTCGATGCCCATTTTGACGAAATGCGCGGGGAGTCGTTTTATGAATCGATGTTGCCGGATGTCTTGCGCAAACTCGAAACGAGCGGCGTTGCGACTCGAGAGACGGAAGGCGCGCTCGTGGTGCATTTTCCGGAAGAAAGCAAGCTGCCCACAATGATCTTTCAAAAGACTGATGGTGCCACTCTCTACCAAACGCGTGATCTGGCGAAGATCATTTTTTACGATCAGGAGGGTTTTGACCAGATGGTCTATGTCGTCGGCAACGAGCAAAATCTGCATTTTCGTCAGGTCTACGAAACCGCCCGACTGCTCGGCTTCCGCGGCAACTGGATCCATGCCGGTCACGGGCTCGTGCGTTTGCCCGAAGGCAAGATGAGTGCGCGCTCCGGCACGGTCGTCAGTCTCGAACATGTTTTTGCCGAAGCGTACAAACGCGCTTATGAAAGCCTCGAAGAGCACAGTTCTGCAATCGTCGGCAGCGAGCGCGAAGAGCTTGCGGAGATCATCGCCATCGGTGCGCTCAAATTTAACGATCTCGGGCAAAACCGCAAAACCGACATTATTTTCAAATGGGAAGAAATGCTTGATTTTAACGGCTACTCCGGACCGTTTGTCCAATATTCCGCCGTCCGCTGCGCGAGCATCCTCCGCAAGGCGGATGAATTAAAAATTAAAAATTATGAATTAAAAATTGAGCATGAGGCGGAGCTGTCGCTTGCCAAGAAGATCCTCCGCTTTCCCGAAATCGTGCTCGAAGCGGCGGAGCGGCTCGAGCCACATGTACTCGCGGAATATCTCTTCCAACTTGCCGGTGAGTACAACAGTTTTTACGCGAAGTGTCCGGTGCTCAAGGCGGATGAGCCGGAGCGCACGGCACGTCTTTTTCTGACCAAACAGACGGCGGAGACTTTGAAGCACGGGTTGTATCTACTCGGCATCAAAACGCCTGAGCGGATGTGAGGAAATGGTTTTTGATCTCCGTGTCCACAAGCGGCGTTCGACTCGTTTGCAGGGATATGATTATTCCCAAAACGGGGCATATTTTATCACCATTTGCACGCATGAACGGCAATGTCTGTTTGGAGAAGTCATCGAAACCGGTAGGGGCGTATTGCCATACGCCCAAACATACCATGATGGTGTATTGCCATACGCCCAAAATGAATTTCCAACAGAATCGGATAAAATTTGCATGTTGAATGAATTTGGAAGAATCGCCCATGACGAATTGGGAAAAACCGCAAAACTGCGA
>CAZYXI010000104.1:0-4416 GCA_964651215.1 uncultured Candidatus Peribacteria bacterium | reverse complement strand
TCTTACCTTCGCTTAATTGCAATTTTACCCCCCAGATTTTTTTCTTTAACTCGTTCTTTTCGATAAAATAAAGAAAAGGAGCAAGAATTCCGCTCAACAATATTTCCGGTTTTTAAAATTTCCATACACAAAATCGAGTTCGAATTTTCCTCGGAAAAAAAGTCGCCGTCCACAGGACTTTTTCGTGGAGATTCCGTTGTAAAAAGCGGCTTTTTCTGGTATCCTAAGAAGAATTATTATACCTACACCAAATGCCGTTTCCGCTTGATTTTGAAGCACTTGCATTGGCAGCGATCGCCTCGGCGTTTCCGGTAACGGTCTGGTACTTCGTCTTGCGCCAAAAAAAGCACGAACATTCAAAAAAAAGGTTGCTCCTGACGTTTTTGCTCGCCGGTAGCGGTGCCATCGGTTTTTGGTTCGCCAAACCGTTCGTCATCTCGTGGTTGGGCGAAGCCGATCTTTGGAAATTATTTGGGATTCTTGTCGCCTTTGGCGTGGTGATCGAATACTTTCGCAATTATATCGTGCGCCTGTGCGGAGTCGGTTTTATCAGATCGATCGATGACATCATCGACCTCAGTTTTGCCGCCGCGCTCGGATTTACCTTTTTTGAGAATTTTTTCTACTTCTCTCAAATGTTCACCGGTCAGATCGAATTTCTCGCGGGAAAACCGGTGACTGCGCTCAAATATTTTTTGCTTCATGTGTTTTTTCTGCCGCCGATCCATATTTTTTGTACCGGCATCTTCGGCTATTTTTACGGAGTCGGCGTCTTTGGCAACGACCAGCTGCGTGCCGCCAATCAAAAGACATTTTGGTATCGACTGTTTGCGATACTTCTCTTCTTTTTTCCGCGCAAAAGCCGCTTCAAGGCGGTCAAGATCGCCCAGGGCACCTGTGTATCGGCGATCAGTTTTGGGATTTTCTTTGCGCTGCTTCAGCAAGATCCAAGAGTTTCGGAATTGTTGATCGTCTTGGGACTGCCGGATATTTCAAAATATGTCGATGAACAATTGATGCCGCTGGTGGCGTTTTTGTTTTTTAAGATCGGCACGGTGTATTTCTTTCTCTTGATGGACAAAAAACGGCGCTGGGATACGCAAAAACTTCTGATCACCAAAGCATGAAGTTGAATTTCAGCACTATCATCCGGCTACGCTATGTCCTGTTGGTGGCGATCATCGTGAGTGTTTCATTTTTGAAGCACCTCAATTATGCGGATTATTCACATGCGGTGTATGCCTATGTCGCCGACGATCCGCTGCGGTTTTTGGTGGACGTACTCACGATCTATTACCTGATTATCGGAGGCGTCTACATGCTGCGTTGGTGGTATCACGAACGCAAGGCGGACGATCTCGTGTTTTTGGAGATCACGGTGCCGCGACTGGATGCCAAAAGCGACTACGACAAAAAACAAGAAAAAGATTTCCGCGAGAAAGTGAATGTGATGACCCAGTTTTTTCGCGCGCTGACGGAGATTTCGGAAATGAACCTGTGGAATATGATACGGAGCATGTTTTGGGATTTTGAGAAGATCTCGTTTGAGATCCTGATGGAAGACCAACAGCTCAAGTTTATCGTGGTGGTCGATGACTACTATCGCTCCATCATCGAAAAACAAGTGACCTCGTTCTTTCCGTCCGCGAACATCGAACAGATCCAAGATTACGAATTCAAGACCGCGGACAACATCGTCAACGGGTACTACATGTACACGACCAAGGATTTTTGGTTCCCGATCAAGGGCACCAAAGAGATGGAAAACGATCCGCTCAACGACTTGGCGAATGTGTTTTCGAAGATCGAAAAGGATGAAAAAGCGGTGTTGCAAATGGTCATCAATCCGATCGCCGATGACAAGTGGCGCAAAAAAGCGCGTCAAAAAGCGGATAAGTATTTTAAGCGCGAAAAAGAATTCCATATTCCGATCTTGTCCGACATCCCCCTGTTGGGACATGTACTGAATTTTATTTTTTCGATCTTCATGCCGGGCGGCGCCGATCGCATCACCGGCAGCAATCAGCCCGGAGCCAGCAGCGGCGATCATTATATCCGCATGGTGCAGACCGAAGAAGAGCTCGCCAAGCGCATGGGGAGCAAGGCGGGGCAATTCGGGTTTACGGTGGCGATCCGCGTGATGGCGGCGGCGCATTCGCATCGGCGCGTGGATGAGATCCTCAACAATCTTGTCGTCGGCATGACGATCTTTCGCGATGCGCTTTCCAATTGGTTTCAGAACCGCCGTATCGTACCGATCAATGCGATCAACGCGCCCTTGGTCCTGCATGGCTTCAAGCGACGACTTTGCAGTTTTTATCTGGGACGGACTTCGATCTTGGTGCCGGAAGAACTCTCGACGATCTTTCATTTTCCGGATGCGAAGTACAATCCGATCTCGATCATCAAGTGGTTGCAGTATCGGGTCTTGCCGCCTCCGGTAGATCTACCGCGCGAAGGGGTGCTGCTTGGCATCAATCGCTTTCGCGGTGAAGAACGTGAGATCCGCATCCAAAGAAACGATCGCTCGCGTCATCATTACGTGATCGGAAAATCCGGCGCCGGTAAATCGGCATTTTTAAGTTTTATGGCGCGGCAAGATATTCAGAGTGGTGAAGGAGTCTGCGTGGTCGATCCGCACGGCGACTTGATCGAAGACATCTTGCGCTATGTGCCGAAGGAACGCGCCAAAGACGTGATCCTCTTTGATCCGGCAGACACCGAGCGCCCGATGGGACTCAATCTTTTGGAGGCGGATTCGCCGGAGCAAAAGGACCGCGCGAGCTTGGACGCGATGAATATCTTCATCAAGCTCTTCGGGAATGAGATCTTCGGTCCGCGCATCCAGCACTATTTTCGCAACGGTTGCCTGACACTGATGGATGACGAAGACGAAGGCGCAACGCTCATCGACTTGCCACGGCTGTTTGTCGATCCGGCGTTTCAGAAATACAAAGTGAGCAAATGCCGCAACACGGTCGTGCGGCAGTTTTGGGAGAACGAGATGGCAAAGACCGGCGCGCGCGAAAAGGAAGAGATGATCCCGTACTTTTCGAGTAAGTTCGGTCCGTTTATTACGAATACCACGATGCGCAATATCATCGGGCAACCGAAGTCGGCGTTCAACATCCGGCAGGTGATGGACCAGGGGAAGATCTTGCTTGTGAATCTCTCCAAGGGTCGCATCGGCGACATCAATGCGCAGCTCTTGGGTCTGATCTTTGTAAACAAGATCGCCATGGCGGCGCTTTCGCGCGCGGACATGCCCGAAAAAGACCGGCGCGATTTTTATCTCTACGTGGACGAATTTCAGAATTTTGCCACCGACGCCTTCGCCGATATTTTGTCCGAAGCGCGCAAATACCACCTCGCGCTCATCATGGCGCATCAGTACATCGCGCAATTGCAGACGCGACAGAATTATGAAAAAGAATCCAAACTCCGTGATGCCGTCTTCGGAAACGTCGGTACGATGATGAGTTTTAAGGTCGGTGCGGAAGACGCCGAATATCTCGAAAAAGAATATGCGCCCGATCTCAGCCAGCAAGATATTATCGGTGTCGCCAATTACAAGGCATACATCAAACTCAATATCAACAACACCACCAGTCGTCCGTTTTCGCTGGAAACGATCTGGGACGAGACCGGCAAAAACGACAAGGTCGCCGAAGTGATCAAAAAGTATTCTCGTCTCAAATACGGTCGCAGTCACGAGTTTGTCGATCAAGAGATCGAGGCGCGACTGGGAATCATCGAATGACGAGCGACTGATTTTGACTTGAAATCCTTTGACGGATTTCTCAAACTGCAGTGCTCGGGAAAAACCCAGGCGAGAGATTTTTTATGCCCCCGCTCATCAATGGTTGACGATCCGAACAAATCACCGGAAAATCCCGACAAGTGGGGCGATACCCGGGAACAAAATGAGCAGCCGCCACAAAACGCGGAAGACATTCGCAGGACCATCGAACAAGCCGCAGAGCAAATTCGTGATGAGGACTGGTTCTCGACAACCGAGGATTATATCGATGCACTCAAAAAATCAAATCAGGATGTTGCAAAACTTCTGCAGCGTGATACGCAGACCACGCAAAATATCATCAAGCAAAAGTTTGAAAAGCACGACCGCGAACACAATCAGAAAATGCTCGAACAAGCGGCACAAAAGATCGAAAGCGCCACACTGCCGCCACCGTCACAGCGCATCGACTCCACCAATGCCCTCACCGGCGTTCTTGTCGAACGCGATCCGGAGCTGGGCAAGACGCTGCGAGATTATGCGTCGCATATCGGCGAATCACGCGTCAATGCCGCCCTCGATAATCGTTTTCGCGAATTCAAATTGAAGCACACGGAATGGCAACGCGAAGAGATCATCAAATCAGTCGATCGGACGGAATTGGCGGAACAAGCCTA
>CAZYXI010000103.1:2578-4528 GCA_964651215.1 uncultured Candidatus Peribacteria bacterium | reverse complement strand
CCGGCTCGACATCACGCATCAGGGTAAATCCGAGCGGCGAAAAAGCGACTGATTCGGAGGCAACGGCATATTCGGTCTTGTTGCCGGCACCGACCCTTGTTCCGATGCAAAGCGGACGGATACCATGCGGATCACGAAAGGCAAAGACTCCCATTCCCGAAATCATTCCGACTACCGCGTAAGCACCACGGACACGACGATGGGTGCTGGCGACCGCTTCAAAAAGATCGGCGGCTTGTGGCTTTTTTTGGTGGCTCTTTGCCATCTCATGCGCAAAGACATTGAGGAGGACTTCAGAATCCGAAGTAGTAGAAAGATGCCTCAGGTCGGTCTCGTAGATCGCTTGCGCCAATTCGTCGGTATTGGTGAGATTGCCATTATGCGCGAGTACGATCCCGTAAGGAGAATTGACATAAAACGGTTGTGCCTCGGACGAGCTGTTACAGCCGGCGGTCGGATAACGCACATGTCCGATCCCCATGCTTCCGACCAAGCGTCGGATATGACGAGTGTGGAAGACATCACGCACTAATCCATTTGCCTTGCGCAAGTGGAATTGTCCCTTTTGGTCGCAGGTGGCGATACCGGCGGCATCTTGACCGCGGTGCTGCAAGACCGTCAACGCATCGAACATGTCTTGCGCGATGAAGGCCTCGGAGGAGTACATTCCAAAGATGCCACACATGCTTCCGGGGAAAAAAGAAGCGTATCTATTCTTTCACAAGTTTAAAAAATCTCCAATGGTTTCCGCTGGATTTCTACGGAAGAAAACTCTTGACTTTGAAAATTATATGGTGTTAGATAATCGGCTAAAATATCTCATAAATAAGATGAATGCTGACAGGAGGGAGTTTATAAAATTTGTCTTCAAAGCTGCTGCAGGATTTGTTGCATCAGCGGAAATGGCAAAGATACAATATATTCGAAGAACATTGCAGCTTACAGACAAGCCATTTTTGCCAAATACGGAATTCAACCGAAAAGTCTTCGAAGTCGCCACCGCAGATTTTCGCAAAAAGCGCCTGCAGGAATGGTTTTGGAATGCCAATATTCCTTTTGGCGATGAGCACAAAACCCCCTTTCAGCAAGCCACGGAAGCATTTGCCGAGTCCGATCTGTCAGATTTTTTAAAATCTCGCGGACCGTTTATGTTCTTTCAAGAATCGGGGTACGACCCGACAAAAGTCAGTGAATCTGATGCTGCAGGCATTGCGCAGATCAAAGCAGACACCATGGAGGATTATGGATTCTCTCCTGCAGACCGATTCAACCCAAAAATCGCGACTAAAGCCGCGATCATGCATCTCAAAAAATGCAAAGACACAATTCGCAATTCAGAGGCCTATCGGATAATCCATAAAGGTTTCGAACTGGAAGAAACCGATGAAACCCTTCTTGACCTCCTAACTCTCAATGCTTACAATGCCGGGCAAAGCCGCATCATCGCCGCCTTGCAGAATTTTCTCACGCTATGTCGAGACGGTGCTGTTGTGGTTTACGAAAATATGAGTGTGTATCAAATTTTCACAATGATTACAGAAACGGCAACTGTGGCAAACAGTGGATTGCTTGAGAAATACACAACGGAAGCATCGGAATATGTTTACAAAATCACCACCCTCTACGAACTCGACAAAATGTATCAAAAGCGCGGTGATCCGAATGAAGCACGTCGCAAAGAACTGGGAATCTATTATGCCATCGCCGAAAACGAAGCTGAAGTAAAAGCGCAAAATGAAAAAAAGGAGAAAAGGGAGAAAAGGGAGAAAATGAGACTGGATTGGAACATCGAAGCGATCAGAGGAGTGGCACAGATCGATTTTTGGTCGACAGAGATCGATCCTCAGGACACCGATCAAAATTTTGAAAAAGTCCGCAGTTTGGCAGATGCGCATTATCATCTTGGCAATGCCTTTGCAGAAGGAAAAAGTGGGAAATATCTGTGGCCGA
>CAZYXI010000103.1:0-2568 GCA_964651215.1 uncultured Candidatus Peribacteria bacterium | reverse complement strand
AAGCCCGAGGTCACCGGACTTTGGCGACTCACTACTACTCGCTGCTTTGGAATGTCCTCACTTCAGAACAGAAAGAGGAGTTTCGATATTTTCAGTCTCGCATACAAGCAATGACAAAATCGTAAGCAGTACCGACCGAGACGGAAAAACACCTCTTATCCTTGCAAAGCGAGAAGAAAGTCGGCACAATTGCGCTGATTTATTTTCTGCACGAGGAATGAAACGCAACCATCTCAATCTTTTACTTGTCGCACTCTTGGTCATCGTCGCCGGCGCCATCGCCATGCCCCAAGATTGGAAAAAAAGTATCCCCGATCTACCGGCTGTTTGGTGGGAAGAAGGCTCTATATTGCCATCTGTGGGAATGAGCGACGCCTATCGCAATTATCTGCTCACCAAAGACATCAAGTACGGACTTGACCTGAACGGCGGTTCACAACTGGATTTTATCATCGACATGAGTCGCGTGCGCGAAAAGATCGCCGCCGGTGAAGACATCAGCGAAGCCGAGATCGTCAATGGCGTCAAGGCCACTTTGCAGCGCCGCATCGACCCGGACGGGACACGCGAGCTCAATATCTATACGGCGGATTTTGGCGATGAAAAACACGTCTTTGTCGAATTGACCGCCGATCTGGATACGCCGGAAACTCGCGAAAAACTGCAAAAACGCATCGACCTGCAATTTATGGAACCGAAGAACGAAGCGGACGAAAGCGAGCTCGAAGCAACGAAGACGGCTGCGAATTCCGCGCTCGAGCGTATCAACGCCGGTGACGATTTTGCAACACTCGGTGAACAATTACAAAACGAAGCAGCCGACTCGCAGGAGGCACTGCCAAAATATCGGATTTTGTATTTACCGGAGCAGAAAAAATTCCGTGACGGACTGAGTGAATCGGTAGCAGAAAAGATCTGGGATGCCGAACCCGGCACGATCATCAGCGAAGTGATCGAAAGCGAAGGAGGCTATACCTACGATATGAATAGCGGACAATTCCGACCTTCCACTCGTTTCTCACTCTTCAAAGTCGGTGAAAAGGCGATCGCCACCAAAACGACCACCGAACCCGGTGAAGATTTTGCCACCGTTGCGGACGAAGTCTCGACTGTCGAAACGCGCGAGCTCTCCATCGATGAGCTGCCGGAAGAAACGAAAGTCGATATTTTGACGAACGTACAACCAAACCAAGTTTCAGAGATCTATGAGATCGATGGCGGTTTTGCCATCTTCAAGCTCTTGCCCGCCACCGAAGAAGTCCCCAACGCCCGTGTCGCTCAGATCCGATTGGATACTCGTGAAAATGCCGAAGCCGCCCTCGCGCGAGTCCAACCGCAAACAGTCGAAACCGAAGAAGAGCAGCTCGCCTATGACGAGATCGCGTTTGATGTCACGCCCAACCCTTGGCAAGAGACCGGACTCGATGGTCAACATTTCCGCATCGCCAAAGTCGGTTCCGATCCGCAGACAAACATGAGTGTCGTCTTGATCGAGTTTGATGATGAAGGCGCACAAAAGTTTGCGGAATTGACCGAACGTCTCGTACAGCAACCGATGGCGATTTTTGTCGGTGGCGAATTTATCTCGGCACCGATCATTCAAGAAAAGATCACCGGCGGTTCGGCGCAGATCACAATCGGTTCGAATAATTATTATGAGTCCCTTAAAGAAGCAAACCAGCTTGCCAACGACCTCAATGCCGGTGCGATCCCGGCTCCGATCACACTCGATGGCGAACTTAAAGTCGCGCCGACTTTCGGAATGAAAGCACTCGAGCGATCGCTGACGGCAGCGTTTGTCGGTCTGGCACTGCTTGCTTTGTGGATGATCTTTTCCTATCGGGCACTTGGCGTCTTCGCAATCCTTGCGCTGGTGATCTATGTCATCCTCTTGATCTTTGTCTTGAAGATGATCCCGATCTTCGTGCTCACTCTTGCGGGAGTCGCCGGTATCATCCTGTCGATCGGAATGGCGGTGGATGCGAATGTACTGATCTTTGAGCGCATGCGTGAAGAACTGCGAAACGAGAAGAATTTTTCCGCTTCGGTGGCGATCGGTTTTGAGCGCGCTTGGACTTCGATCCGCGATTCGAATCTGACAACGCTCCTCGTTTGCGCGATCCTCTATATTTTCGGCACGTCGATCGTCAAAGGCTTTGCCACCATGCTTGCCATCGGTGTCATCCTTTCGATGTTCACCGCGATCACGATCACGCGCACTCTGCTCAAATCTTTGATCGGCAGCAAACTCTCACGCAACAAGACCGTCCTCACCAAGTTGTAAAAGCATGACGCAACTCGCAGACCCAGTCCTTCTTTTTACCGATGGTGGCAGTCGCGGCAATCCCGGCATCGCCGGTGCCGGTTACGCGATCACCGATACGGAAGGGAATGTCATCATGACCGGGAAGAAATATCTTGGCACAGCGACGAATAATGTCGCCGAATATTCGGCGTTGATCCTGGGATTGGAATCGGTTAAAAAACTGGAGGCGAAGGATGTACACTGTTTGCTTGATTCCGAATTGATCGTCCGGCAACTAAACGGACAATATCGCGTCAAGCACC
>CAZYXI010000102.1:0-4555 GCA_964651215.1 uncultured Candidatus Peribacteria bacterium | reverse complement strand
AACTGAGAGAAAAGATGGTTTGCGTGTGGTGCAATTCGCCACCTTGCCAGCTGATGAAAGCCACAGAAGAGACGCACTTTGCTATGGTTTCATCGTCTATAACAACATGGGTGATGTGATAGCGGTAAGTACGCAGTTCCATCCCGAAGCTAGTTTTGACGAACATGCTCCTGATGAGGGAAAAACAGCAATGAAAAATATGCTCGTTCGTACATTCCAATCGAGATACTTTCCTCATAGATCTCGCCAAGCCGCCTAAAAACCTGCCTCCAAGAAAATCCTTGACACGCGAATGCCAAATCAAGATAATGTCTTGGCGTTTTTGATCTTCTCCGCAAACCGTCCGCTGCACAAGGACGGATCTGCACCGTAAGAAGCTCTCATAATTTTTCAACACATCGTGCCCGGAATCATCGGAAAAAAACTCGGCATGGCTCAGATCTTCGAAGAAGGGGGAAATTTTGTCCCGGTTACGTATGTTGTCTGTGAGCCAAATACTATTTGCCAGGTCAAAACTCAAGAAAAAGACGGCTTCGATGCCGTTGTCTTGGGTGGAGAAAAGCTCAATAAACCTCGCAAGACCAAAAAATTCCGTGCGATCAGCCAGTTTCACGGAGGAAGTGATCTGAAGGCGGGGGACGAGATCACGGCGGATATTTTTGCAGACGGCGAAAAGGTCACCATAACTTCTGTATCCAAAGGAAAAGGATTTCAAGGGCAAGTGCGCCGCCATAATTTCACTGTCGCGCGCAAGACACACGGAACCAAAGACCCACGTCATGGTTCGACAGGAGCCTGTGCTATGCCAGGACGGACAAAACCTGGTCTCAAGATGGCGGGGCGCATGGGATCCGATCGGGTCACTCTGCACGATCGCATTGTCGTCAAAGTGGATGCAAGCCGCAATCTTATCGCCATCAAGGGTCCGATCCCCGGCGCCAAAAACAGTATTGTGTATCTCAAAAAACAAGCATGAAAGCAGATCTCTACGCATCAAACGGCAGCAAGAAGGGGACCGTAGATCTTCCAAAGACTATCTTCGGTATCGAAGCGAACATGGGACTGATGCATGATGCGCTCGTGCGCCAATGGGGGAATGCTCGCAAAAACATCGTCGGTACCAAGACCAAGACCCAAGTCGCCGGTGGTGGTAGAAAGCCATGGCGTCAAAAAGGCACCGGTCGTGCCCGTCAGGGATCGATCCGGTCGGCACAATGGCGAGGAGGAGGAGTGATCTTCGGACCCACCAACGATCGCAACTTTGAAACACGCATGCCCAAAAAGATGCGTCGCAAAGCGCTTTTTTCCGCTCTGTCCGTCAAAGCGAACGACAAGGCGATCATCGCTCTCGAAGCATTTGATTCCAAAGAACCAAAGACAAAGCTGTTTGCCGAACTGTTGGGCAAGCTTGGCTGTGATCGACGCACCCTTGTCGTAATCGCCGGTTCCGATCCGATCATCAAAAAGTCCACCGATAATCTCGAATTTGTCAAAACGATCACCGCACAATATCTGAATATCCAAGATATCATGACCGCCGACCGTATTGTCTTTTTGCAAGACGCGATCGTCAAGACCGAAGAGATATTTGCTAAACAATCATGAACCTCGCACAAGTCATCGAAGGCCCGATTGTAACGGAGAAGGCGATGCGCCATTCCGAAAACAACCAAGTGGTACTGCGTGTCCATTCCGATGCCACCAAATCCGAAATCAAATCTGCAGTAGAGAAGTATTTCGGAGTGGAAGCTACCGGTATCAAGATCATTCAGACACCGCTCAAGATCCGCGTCAGGGGGCGACATGGTCCTCAGCCAAAGCGCAAACCGCGCAAAAAAGCGATTGTCTGCCTTAAGGCCGGACAAAGTTTTGATATCCTCAAGATGGGTTCGGCTCCCAAGAAAAAGACCACTAAGAAAGCACCCGAAAAAACCCCTGAAAAATCTGTCTCTTCTGAAGCATAATGGCAATCCGCAAACTCAATTCTTCAACGGCCGGACAAAAAGCGACAGTAGTCGATTACTCCGTTCTGACAAAAAAGAAGCCGGAAAAATCCCTGCTCGTCAAACGCAAGAGTAATGCCGGACGCAATGCTCATGGTCATATCACCGTGCGTCATCGTGGCGGCGGCGTCAAACGCAAGATCCGAATCATCGACAACGATCGTACCGACAAACTCGGCATTCCTGCCAAAGTCAGTGCACTCGAGTATGATCCGAATCGTACCGCGTTTCTCGCTCTCCTTGTCTATGCCGATGGAGAAAAGCGCTACATCGTTGCTCCGGATGGAGTCAAAGAAGGTGACGCGGTCATTTGTGACAAGAAGGCGAAGATCCAAACCGGTAACCGACTCGAGATCCAAAACATTCCTCCCGGTTATCCCGTTTTTGATGTCGAACTGACACGCGGTAAGGGTGCACAAATGGTACGGTCTGCCGGGTCTTCCGCCAATATTACTTCCCTCGATGGTCCGATGGCTCAGATCGAGTTGCCAAGTGGAGAGGTGCGTTTTGTCCCCAAAAATTGCTATGCTACCATCGGTATCGTCTCCAATGGTGACCACACGAACGTTCGTATCGGTAAAGCCGGTCGCAAACGCAAAATGGGATTCCGACCGCAAGTCCTCGGAAAGTCCATGAATCCGGTCGATCATCCGCACGGTGGTGGTGAGGGGCACAGTCCGATCGGTCTCAAGAATCCGAAAACCCCTTGGGGTGCTCCGGCACTTGGCAAGAAGACTCGCTCCAAAAAGAATCCTTCCGGACGATTTATCATCCGTCGTCGCAAGAAGAAGAAATAATTTCTCGTAAATCTCTATGACTCGCAGCGCAAAAAAAGGCTATTACGTCGACCCTCGCCTTGTCAAAAAGGTGAAACGGGCAAAATCATCCGACAAACAGACGGTCATCAAGACATGGGCGCGAGACTGCGCTATCCACCCGGAATTCGTCGGGCTGACGTTTGGTGTCCACAACGGCAAGATCCACACGCCGGTATTCGTTTCCGAAAACATGGTCGGACACAAACTCGGAGAATTCGCTCCGACACGCAAGTGGAAAGGGCATGGTGGTAAACTCGCGAAGGGACAGAAGTAAGTCGGCAAGTTTTACGTCGCAAGATATACGAGAAGACAGTCGATGACTGTCTTTTTTAGTTTCAATACAACTCATTTTTTGTCCTGTCGATCAAAACGCGTGGATAGATGGAGTCTGAACATGCTACTGTTTGAGCATGCAAAAAATATGCCGCGTTTCCGGCGCCCCCTTTGAGATCAGCGATGATGATCACGCGTTTTATCAAAAGGTCTCCCCGAAGATCGGCGGCAAAGTGTTTGAGATCCCACCGCCGACCTTATGTCCGGAAGAGCGCCAGCGCAGGAGGCTTGTGTGGCGCAATCTGTATCACCTTACTTTTCGAAAATGCGATGCAACCGGAAAGAATATTCTTTCAAATTATGATACGAACACAGGATACAAAGTGTACGATAATCCATATTGGTGGTCGGATCAGTGGGATGCTCGAGATTATGGGAGGGACTTTGATTTTCAGCGCAGCTTTTTCGAGCAATTCCACGAATTGACAATGGCGGTTCCGCATCCGAATGTAACCGTCAATTACCCGACATTGGAAAATTCTGAATTCACAAACTATGCCGCATACATCAAGGACTGTTACCTAGTGTTTCATGCTGATATGAATGAAGGCTGTTTGTATGATACGAATATCAAAAAATCAAAAGACTGTGTTGATAACTTTTTCATTTTTGAATCTGAGCTACTCCATGAATGCATTGATTGTCAAAAGTGCTATCGTCTCTTTTTCTCTCAAAATTGTGAAAATTGCTCAGATTCTTGGTTTCTCAAAGATTGCATCGGATGCAAGGATTGTTTTGGCTGCACGAATCTCCGACATCAACAATATGTCATATTCAATCGACCCGTTACTAAAGATGAGTATGATATGTTTTTACAGACATTTCTTTCCCACAAGTACAGCGAATTGACCAAGATGCAAATGAGGTGTGCTCAGTTTTGGCAACAACAATTTTTTCAAAACCTGCAACAAGCGAATAATGAAAATTGTAGTGGAGATCAAATATATGAGTGTGAGAATGTCCAAGAATCATTTGATATCAAGCAAGCGCGAGATATGAAATATTGCCAACGAATCAGTATTGGCAAGAATCATGATTGTTATGATATCGATCAATACGGAATGAGTGTTCAGATGTCATATGAAGGAAGCGGTATTGGCGATAGATCGACACAGATTCTTTTTGGCATTTTGGTCAACACTCAAGCAAACCATGTTGTTTATTCGATGGAAGTCTTTCTTTCTCGTGATTGCTTTGGTTGTGTTGGTCTTCGCCACGCCCAGTACTGCATCCTCAACAAGCAATACACCAAAGAAGAATATGAAGCACTCTTGCCCAAGATCATCGAGCATATGAGGCAAACCCAGGAATGGGGCGAGTTCTTCCCCATCGAGCTTTCACCCTTCGCCTACAACGAGACCGTCGCCCAAGAGTACTTTCCATTGACGAAGGAAGAAGTCC
>CAZYXI010000101.1:0-4562 GCA_964651215.1 uncultured Candidatus Peribacteria bacterium | reverse complement strand
GTGGCGCTGCGATGAAACAGATTGTACAGACGAGCTGATCGAGGATATTCGGATCTCATTCGATTTTTATCTCGGCGAAAGGGGTGATCAGTATCGACCGCATTATGATGCTATCGTAAGTAACGGGTTTCGAATCATGGGCATGAATGTCACACTTGACGAAGCGTCACGGAAATTTTATTTGACGACACATTACGGCACCGAAATCACGTCTGACCCTTGGCCGATGTGTGGATAGCAGGAGGAAAATTAGGAATTGTGAATGAGCATGAAGTTTGATTTAAGATGTAAGATTGAGGATTTAAGAGTGGATGGGAGATACGAGAGAGGAGATAGGGGATGGGGGATATGGATTGCAAAGTTCGAGAATGCATAAGAATCAAGATACATGATTTAGGATTTGGAAATATGATGCAGTAAGCGAATCGACAAACGCCGTTCACCTCAAGCGGACGAAGGTGGGATAAGGGCGACTGAGTGTGCTTTCTTCCCGCTCAAGAAGGGAAACTGCGTGTGCTTTCTTCCCCCTGTTAAGGGGGACTGAGGGGGTTTGTGATTATCCCTCTCCTGAGATAGGAGAGGTTAGGTGAGGTTGTTGGTGCGATTTCGGGTTGGTCTTCCTCCCTAACTTAGGGAGGATTGAGGAGGGTTGTTTTTTAAATTTCCACCCCCTCCAGCCCTGCCCTCGAATCCGATCGGGGATCCTCCCGAGCAATCGGGACAAGCCCCTATCCAGGGGGAGAGAAATCGCAACTTCCCCCTTATATTAAGAAGGAGAAGCTCCGCGCCCTTTTTCCTTCCGACTTGAGCTAGAAGGATCACATATGCGTTTTGCTATGAACCGAGTTCGCGACTTCGATTTGCAGCGGCGCGAAGGGCGGAGAGAACGATGTTTTCAAATCCGTTTTTCTCAAAAGATTCCAGGGCGGCGGCGGTCGTACCGCCCGGAGACGTGACCTTCGCTCGCAAGACATCTGCTTTTTCACCGGTTTTTTCCATTAGTTTTGAAGCACCATGAAAAGTATTTTTGGCAAGCATGCGAGCGACTTCATCCGAAATCCCCAATTCCGCACCGGCTTTGGCAAGAAGCTCGACCAAATAAAAGAAATATGCCGGACCGGAACCACTGAGTGCCGTAATGGCGTGCATCAATCCTTCGTCTTCGATTTCAATCGCCTCCCCACAAGCAAAAAAGAGCTCCAAAGCGAACACACGCTCGGCAGTGCCGACATCCGGAACGCAGTAGATCGCAGACATACCGGCACCAACGAGGGCGGGGGTATTCGGCATCACACGGCAGATCTGCGACAATCCCGACACCCGTGCCAACTTCGCAGAAGGGGTGCCGGCGAGCACCGAGATCAAGAGTGCATTCGGAGCGGTCGGAAGAGGAAAAACGCTCTCGAGTGCTTGCGGCTTCACCGCAAGCACGATCACATCGGCATCACCCGGGTTTTCGTTGCGAATACCAAGACGATCGGCGAAAGCAGCAGCTTTCGCTTCGTCACGATCGATGACGAATGTCGATTTAAGATCGAGGACACCGGCATGTGCGGCGGCTTCGAGAATGGCACCGCCCATATTACCGGCGCCGACAAAAAGGACTCTTTTGGACATGATTTTTGAGAATGCTTTGTGAGTATAGCGGGGTTCATCATGAGGAGCAATCGCAGGCTGCGATGATCCAAAACCTCCATTGTGACAAACCTCCCATCCGGAACGCCCGCAGAAAAAGATGTAAGCAATACGCTATCGGCTTTTCTCGCTCAAAATACTCGATCCAGAATCAGATCTGTCACACGACTCGAAAAAGCAGCTCAGATCTGTGGAGAAAAAAGAGTGTCGAAGGATTGCTGCGATCAGAACGCCGGTGGCGGTGGAGGCGGTGGCGGAATCTCTTCCGCGACACAAGCGCCGTTTTCGCAGACATCGGTGCCGCAATCTTCCGCAATGGTCTCGCGATTCCCACAACTGTCAAACCAATAGACATCGTCGTTGTAGCAACCGAGCGTATTTTGCGATTCGCAGAAAGGTGATGGTGTCGGAGGGAGAATGGTCGGTGTCGGTGTGGGCGTTGGGGTGGGCGTCGGAGTAGGAGTAGGAGTCGGTGTGGGGGTCGGAGTCGGCGTGGGGCAATTTTGCAGACTAAGTCCTGACAGGCTTGCAACCGCATTCCGAAAACTGGTCCACTCTGCGGCAGTCTTGGTAGGGATGAAAAAATTCTTACCGGCGGAATTGACGACCGTTTGGCAGGTTCCATGCGCATTGATCTGACGATTGGCACCACTGTCGACGCGAAAACCATCCGCAACGGCATTGATCGCAAAGGCAGCTATCGGCAGCAGTAAGAAGGCACAAGTCAAGAAAAGCCGGAGGAATTTTGTGTTCGGATGACGCATTACTGAGCAGAAAGAGCTTGGACTTGGGCGCGGAGTTCGTCGATCTCGTCTTGTTGCTCTTTGATCGCCTCGATCAGCGGCGCGATCAGATCCGAATAATCGACCGATTTGAGACCGGTATCGGCATCGGTTGTGACCGCCTCGGGGAAGACCGTTTCGATCTCTTGGGCAATAACACCAAGACTTGGCTTGCCGTCTGCTTTCCAATCAAATGAAACACCCCGGATCGCTTGTAATTTTTCGACGGCATCGGTAACGGTTGCAATGTTTGATTTGAGGGTGGCATCAGAAGAATAGAGAAATTCGGTCGCGCGTACCGTTCCGGCGACATCAAGCTTGACCGTCGGATTCGCATTCCCGATACCGACATTGCCGGTCGGGTAATTGATATTGGCACCGCTTTGTTGCCAGATCGAAGCACCGGATTGATCCGTGGCACAGCTGAATGCCGAACCGTTCCAAACGAGTTTTTGCGAAGCGGCGTCACACGTCGGCGCGCTCACGGCGATCGTACCGCTGTCGACGATCGGTCCGCCGGTCAGCCCTGCACCTGTCGCCACATTCGAGACAGTACCACCGGCTTGTCCGCTGTTATCGGTACCGCAGACCCAATTGTTACCATCGAATTTCAAAACTTGTCCGTTGACGCATCCGGTTACGGTCAATCCAAGGGCACGATTTCCATCGATCCGAAGACCGCCGCCGGGGATCACACCTACGACCGCACCGATATTTTGTTGAGGGATACAATTTCCCCCATCGGTATTACAGACTTCCGTCAGTCCGACCCGACCGTTGATTTCGACTTTGAGTCCTTCGGATACCGGATTGCTTCCGATACCGACTGCGCCCGAGGTATTGAGAAAAATGTCATTCCCGGGTGCCACCGAATTACCGGAACGCTCCCAGCTGCTCGTGTGATGAGCAATGGTATTCCAGTCATCGGCATAAAGTGGCTGCAGCGGGGCTTTTTGGATCGGAGCCCAGGCGGCGAAAGCGGCACTGATACCAAGAGCAAAGACAAAACCTACGGACAAAAATCCGGCGCGAGAGACAAGAGGTCGAAAAAATTTCATGACGAAATGCGAAAGACACCTCTTTTATACCATTTTTTTGCGCTTCCTGTCAAAAGTAAGCCGCCCAAATTTTTCTTGTTCCGACAAGGTTTATCCGGGGATAAACCGCAAATACACCTCGCGTTCGCGCGGTCCGTCCCACTCCGCAAAATAGACCCCTTGCCATTTCCCGAGCTGCATTTTTCCCTCTTCGATGATCACCGATTGGGAAGCGCCAAAAAGCGATGCTTTGATATGCGCCGCAGAATTGCCTTCGAGATGGCGGAATCGTTCGTCTTCGGCAAAAACTTCGTCGATCTTCAATAAAATATCGTGACGAACATCGCTGTCCCAGTTTTCGTTGAGGGTAATGCTTCCTGTCGTATGGGGGCAAAAAACGATCAAGACCCCATTTTGCCATTCGGAGTTGCGGATCACTTCTGCGATCTTGCTCGTGATATCGACCAATTCGCTCGCCTCGGTGGTGGAAAGGGTGATCGTCTGCATCGCTGCCATTGTTACGGATTGAGGAAAATTTGTGCAATGCAAAATTGAGTGAAGCGTGATTTGTGAACAAAAAAATCACCTCCTCGAAAGATAAAAAACGACAAATCTCGGCAAATTGGAAGCGAGATTTTTGGAAACGAAGCGGTATCAGTGATGGAATTTTTCGTGGACTTCTTTGAGATTTTTGTCCGACAGATGCGTATAGATCTGCGTGGTGGCGATGGTGCTGTGTCCGAGCATCATCTGGATCGCGCGGATATCCGCACCGTTTTGGAGCAATGTCGTGGCGAAGGAATGGCGAAGGGTGTGCGGTGTCACCTTTTTGACAATACCCGCGGCAAGGGCAGAATCACGGACGACACTTTCGACGACGGCACGCGTCAGGCGGCGTTTTTCGCTATCGATCGCCTCATGCGATTTGCGTGCGTGGGAAACAAAGACCGGTGCCAGATTGTCAACCCGCATGTCAAAATAATGCCTGAGTGCTTCGACCGCCCGTTCGGTCAAAAAGACGATCCGCATTTTGCCGCCTTTACCGAGTACAGCAAACTGTCTCGTTTCGAGATTGACGTGTTGGCGATCGAGCGCGCACAGTTCGGAA
>CAZYXI010000100.1:0-4574 GCA_964651215.1 uncultured Candidatus Peribacteria bacterium | reverse complement strand
TCTTACCTTCGCTTAATTGCAATTTTACCCCCCAGATTTTTTTCTTTAACTCGTAAATTATATTTTTTACTTTCATCATGGACATAAGCGCTAAAAGCTTTGGTAAATAAGGCTATTTGTCTCAATACTTCTTCATCACAGTCTTTTAACCAGTTATTTGGACTCGTGTTTCGCATCATTCCTTCAAGAATCAGCTCAATATTTGTTGATCCGATGAAGATTGCTTTAATCTTATCTTCACCATATTTTTTGGTAAATTTATCAACATAGCCAGGAAACAAATGAACACCTTCAATAACGGTGTTCTGAGGTTCGCCAATAGCATTTTCTATAATCTCTGAAATTATAGAAAAAATCATTCTTGCTTCATCCTTAACACAGTCCATCCTTTTGCTAGGAGTCAAAATGTTCTTTTTTGGATCACCATAAAAAATGACCGAAGCATGTTGGTAGGGGTTTTCCAATTCATCTGTCGAGATAAATCGTCCCTTGATAGATTCTGCAAATTGCTTAGCTATTGTACTTTTTCCAACACGAGGTGCTCCACCGATTAAAATAATCATACTATTACAGGATATTCCTATTGCATCTTAAAGACGGTCATGGTCTTGAATCGAAACTACTAAAGAATTCATCCGATCCAAGCTGCTTTTGGATCTTGTCCACGAGTGATTCTTGAAATCCATCGAGTTGTTTTGCGTATGCTGGATTGCCGAGTGCCAAGATGCGGAGGGAAAGAATGGCGGCATTTTGTGCGGCATTGACAGCGACGGTCGCGACCGGGATGCCGTTTGGCATTTGTGCGATCGAGAGCAGCGAATCGATACCGGCGATCGAATTGCTGGATTTGATCGGAACACCGACGACCGGCAGGGGAGTGAGCGAAGCGACCATGCCCGGCAGATGTGCCGCGCCGCCGGCTCCGGCGATGATCACTTTGATGCCGCGGTCTTTGGCGGTTTTGGCGAACTCGAACATGCGTTCCGGCGTGCGATGTGCCGAAACGACGGTGATTTCGTAGGGAATCTCTTGCGCCTTCAAAAAATCCGCCGCCGCTTGCATGACAGGGAGGTCACTTTTTGATCCCATGATGATGGCGACTTCGTTCGGCATTGATTCTGCAAAAGCTGCTTTTATTCTACCACAATCCGCAGTAATTGCTGAACTGTTTTTCGTTTGACGTCGCACTCCTCCAAATTGTCACCGATGACAGTCACGTGTCCGAGCTTGCGGAAGGGACGCGTTTCCGCCTTGCCATAAAAATGTGGGAAGACCCCATCGATCTTGAGAATATCATCCAATCCGTCGTAGCGATATTTGCCGCTTTTGCCTGCCGGACCGAGGATATTGACCGTGATCGCCGGAATGATCGTTTTGGTCGAGCCGTGCGGCAAGCCAAGCGCGAGGCGCACAAACTGCGCAAATTGCGAAGTCGTATTTCCTTCGATCGTCTGATGACCGCTGTTGTGGACGCGCGGTGCGATTTCATTGACCAGTACTGTACCGCTCGTATCCAAAAACAGTTCCACCGCCCACATGCCGATTTCGTCAAAGGCGGCGAGAAACCTGTCTCCGATCGTATCGATCTGGCTTTGGATGCCCGGGCTCACCTTTGCCGGAGCGGCGATGACTTCGACAATGTGCTCCGTCGGATGGAACCATTGCTCGGCGACGGGATAGCGAAAGGTCTGCCCGAAAGCATCTCTGCCAAGGATAAGGGAATATTCGGTGGCAATCTCGACGCAGTCTTCCACAATACTCGGCGCATCGAATGCCGATGCGAGATCCCCTTTGCTCGATATTTTTTTGACTCCGCCGCCATCGTAGCCGTGTTTGCGACTTTTGAGGACAAAAGGGAATTTCATATGATCCTTAAGTTCCGTTTTGCTTTCGATCACGCGGAACGGCGCAGTCGGAATATTGTTTTTAACGAGAAATTGTTTTTGGAGCGCTTTGTCCTGGATTACTTCCAAGTCATGCGGATTACAGAGGATCTGTACGCCTTCGGTTTGGAGCTTTTGCAGCGCTTCCGCATTGACATGTTCGAACTCCAAAATGATGATGTCGAGCCCTTTAGCAAAATGATAGACATCGTCAAAATCCGTACTGGAGCCGATGACGATCTCATCGACCAAGCCGGCACACGGACATTTTTTGCTCGCATCGAGTACGGACAGATGCATATCATGACGCAAGGGGATCATCGCTTGCAGCATCATGCGTGCCAGTTGTCCGCCGGTGATAAAGCCGATGCGCTGTGTCACAGTTTGGGAAAATCGTAGCGCTATCGTAGCGAAAAAGATCGATTTCAAACAACGTCACTTTGGTAAAATGTGTCTGTCGCAGATTAGGCGGAATCGTGCCCCCGGACTGGCAAGAATATTACTTCGGTTTCTGTTTTCAAAGATCAACTGTGATACAGAACGTGGTCGTTGCGAAATTTTTCCGCATTGTTGAATGAAGAGGAATATGCTTAACTCAGGCGCAACACGTTTCATTTGAGGAGCGGAAATATTTACAACGACACATGAGATTCGAAGAACTCGGTTTGATCAAACCAATTTTGGAAGCGGTCAAAGCACAAGGCTACACCATGCCCACCCCCATCCAACGCCAGTCGATTCCGGTGATCTTGGAAGGAAAGGATCTGCTCGGATGCGCGCAAACCGGCACCGGCAAGACCGCGGCATTTGCGATTCCGATCTTGCAACGATTATATCGAGCTCGCGAAGCCGGACTGCATACAAACGGCATTCAGGCGCTTATCATCACGCCCAACCGCGAATTGGCGATCCAGATCGATGAGAGTTTTCGAGACTACGGAAAGGGATGTGGCTTTCGACATGCGGTGATTTTTGGCGGAGTCAAGCAGCACTCGCAAGTGCAAAAATTGCGAGTCGGAGTCGATATCCTGATTTCGACCCCCGGGAGACTGCTCGACCTGATGGATCAAAAGATCATCACCCTGCAACATTTGCAGTTTTTTGTGCTTGACGAAGCCGACCGCATGCTTGATATGGGTTTTATCCACGATATCAAAAAAGTCATCGCCAAATTGCCGGCGAGACGGCAATCGCTCTTTTTTTCGGCGACGATGCCACCGGTGATCACCAAACTCGCCGAAACGCTCCTCACAAACCCCGTTCGCGTAGAGGTGACACCAGTCTCATCCGCTTCTGAGCTGGTCACGCAAAAAATGTATTTCGTGGAAAAAGCGCACAAAAAATCCCTGCTTGCACACATTCTCAAAGATCCATCGATTGCTTCTGCACTCGTCTTTACCCGTACCAAGCATGGAGCCGATAAGATCGCTCAATTTATGAATAAGAACGGGATCAAAGCGGAGGCGATCCATGGCAACAAATCACAGAACAATCGCCAGCGAGCGCTGGCAAATTTCAAAACGAAGCAGACGCGTATCTTGGTCGCGACTGATATTGCCGCTCGCGGACTCGATATCGATGAGCTGTCACATGTGATCAATTTTGAAATCCCGAATGAGCCCGAGACCTATGTGCATCGCATCGGTCGCACCGGCAGGGCGGAGAATCTGGGCATCGCGCTTTCGTTTTGTGATCGGGACGAGCAAAGCTATGTCAAAAGTATTCACAAACTCATCAACAAGCCGATTCCGGTGGTCGATGACCATCCGTACGCGATGTTGCCATCGATGACTACGCCTCCGGAAAGAAAACCGCTGCCACCGCGAGGAAAACGAAATCCGCGTGCGCAGCGACGCTGGAAGACGAGACCATGAAGCGTAAACAGCATTGATGAGAAATGGCTCTCCTTAATGTTGGAAGTTCGAACTGTTTTGAGAGAAGAAGAGAGCGCTATGATCCCAACTTTTTCATGAAAAACAATCAGCGGGGAAAACTGTTTGCTTAAAAGTAGGAGTAGTTATTTACTGGATGTGATGAATATTTCTGTTTGAGACTCCATGATAGTATCCGATGAACGGATAAGGGAATTTCAGGAGTTGGTTAAGAAGGAGCGGGGAATAGATATTACATGGGAACAAGCACAAGAAGAGGTTTATCGCTTGGTTAGGTATTGTAAGGTTGTCTATGATATAGCTAAAGCAGAACACTTTAGAAAAGAGCGGCTCAAAAAAGAGCCGAAGGGCTTTATAATTGAAGGGGTTGGGTATACTTGTGCAATTTGCAGGAGAGGTACTAGGGAAGGGGAGGCATGGTATGACAAGTACGGCATCAAATGTACTACATGCCAGAAGGGTATTGATAAGAAGCAAATTCCAGCTTCTATGGCTAAACACAAAGATGCATGGTATTCAGATTATGATCTACAGAGCCGTTTCAACATAAAAAGCCCGACCATAAGAAAGTGGATACGAAATGGAATCCTGAAATCAAGATCAATCACTAATGAAGGCGGGCATACACATGTTCAAATATTCCTGATCAAAGACAATAAGGATTTTCTGCCACCCAAGAAGCTTACAGAGTCGCACTTTGTGAGTGAGGAAAGGGATGGTAAGACTTGGTGCCACTCTGAGCCTTGGTATCGTTTTGTTAATCCATTTGAACACCTTAAGGGGTATAAGATTATGGATT
>CAZYXI010000099.1:0-4579 GCA_964651215.1 uncultured Candidatus Peribacteria bacterium | reverse complement strand
CGTGACTTCCAAGGTCGTAGCCGTTGCACAAGGGCGCGTGAGACATTTTGGGAGTCAATCCGAATTCGAGCAGATCGTACGAGCAGAGTCCGATGCGATTTTGCATGATTCTAGAAACGGCGGTTTCTTTTTGACCCGGAAAGACGGTCTTGTTTTGCCGAACGCCGGCATCGACAAGAGCAATGCCGAAGAGGGGACTTGTATTTTGCTTCCGACCGATTGGCAAGGATTTGTCGATCGTTTTCGGAGTGATCTGCGGGAGCGATTTCAGCTTGCAAACCTCGGTGTGATACTTGTTGATTCGCGCATCATCTCTTTTCGAAGCGGGATTTCGGGGGTGGCTATGGCGTGGTCGGGATTTGAAGGCGTATCGGACGAACGCGGCAAGCCGGATATCTACGGAAAAAAACTCGCGGTGTCGCGCATCGCCGTGGCGGATGATCTGGCATCTGTTGCCCAGATCTTCTTTGGTCAGGCGGCGGAGCGGATTCCATTTGTCGTTTGCGAAAACGCACCGGTGCGATTTACCGATGAGCGGCAAGATTATCGCAGTGCGCAGATTCCGCCGGCAGAAGACTTGTACGCTCCGATCTTCGATTTTGACGAGAGGTAATCTGTGATTTTTTCGTGATGCTCGGAGTTTTGCTTTTTTTCTTCCTCGATCTATACTGCACGCATGACCCAGATCTGTGTTCCGATCATCACCGGCTCGCTCGAACACATCCATCGACACGCCGCCGCAGCAAAAGCAAGCGGTGTCGATCTGGTGGAGATCTGGCTCGGCGAGATCCCCGATTGCGATGTGGCGGCGTTGATCGGTGCATTGCCGTTGCCGGCGCTCGTCAATTGTAAAGATCCCAAAGAAAAGGGGAGTTTTGCCGGGGGTGATCTCAACAAGACCGAGTTGCTGATCGCTGCGGCAAAGGCGGGAGCGGCATATATCGATATCGATCATGCCTTCGATCCGGACCTGCTTCGACGATTGCAGCGCGAAAAAGCTGATACAAAACTGATCCTGTCGGCGCATTTTTTCGACGGCACACCGGGGCTTCCGCAATTGACGGCGCGTTTGGCAAAGATGCTTGCTTTTGAGCCGGATGTCGTCAAATTCGCCGCCAAGCCCCATTCGCTCAAGGATGTCGTCACCATGATCCGGCTTGCGGAAAAACTCCAGTCCAAAAACATCCCTCATATTGTGATCGCCATGGACGACCTCGGCAAGCTCACGCGGATCGCTTCACCGCTTCTGGGCAATGCCATCATGTTTGCAACCCTCGATGGTTCCACTTCTTCGGCGCCCGGACAGATCGATGCAAAAATGCTGGCGGAGTACTTTAAAATATGGTAAAATAGAACAATCTTCTTTTAAAACAGATAAAAAATCTCCTCTTCACCAGCGGTCTCCTCTGTGTGTTGATACCGAATGTCGCCGGAGCGGCATCGCTCTTTGATATCCACAAAAGCACAACACCGACCTTGCTCGCGCAAGAAAACCCCGCTTTCGATGATCCAGATGCGGACTTAGAGCAGAGCGTCACCGAACCGGCAGTCTCCGATCCGCACGAAGCGGCGCCCGATATCAAAGCCTGGGTCGATTCGCTGAAAGAAAAATGGCATTTGACCGAAGAAAAATGCGAAGTCCTTCAAACACCGGCGGCGGCAGAATATTGCGAACAGAAACGCTGGAAGATGCAACTCGAACTTTTTGAACGCAAAAAGATCCTCGATCTCCAAAAAAACTGGCGCCTGTCCAAAGAGTACTGCGACAGCCGCTCATCCTTCCGCAATTATGCATTCTGCCAATCGCTGTTGATCCAGCAGAACAGATTTTGTGCCGAACAGAAGACGAATGGCACTCGCCTCATCATCGATCTCGACGAACAGGTGATGTATGGACTGAAGAATTGCGAACTGGTCGTCTATACACGTATCACCAGCGGCAAAAATTCCACACCGACACCGATCGGCTCATACCGGATCTACCAGCGTCGGGGACCGCATTGGATGCAGGGCGAATGGTTTGTCAACAAGGCGTTTTATTTTCGAGGCGGCTATGCCATCCACGATGCCGGATGGCGACTCCCTCCGTTTTGGCGTCCCGAAAAGCGCGCCGTTCATGGTTCGCACGGCTGTATCAATACACCGGGATCGATGATGGAAATGGTCTGGGACAAATTCGATGTCGGTGATACCGTCGCGATCTATCGGTCGCTTCCGGACGATATCGCCACCGAATTGAAGCAAAAAGTCGGTACGCGCGTTCCCTTCGATCCGGAATCGAGTCGCGTCGCCCTCTCCGAGTGATGGAGCACAAATGCTCGTCAAGCCTTGAGCCAACGAGCGATTTTTCCGCTGCGGATTATTCGTTCACTCATTTTTGGCAAGCGTATGCAGTCCGTGATTCTCTGATGAGCATGCCTGTGTTCGAGTCATACCGATTCTAAAGAGAAAACAATAATTTTTTATGATAAACCCCCTTCAATTCCTCCCGAGAAGTCGGGACAACCTCCTTATCAGGGGGGGGGCAAAAAGGATGTTTTATAATTGGAATTGCTATCAGATGATCTGTCTCGAAACTGACCAATTCTCTTCCGAAAAAAAGGCTGCTTGCGAGCAGACGGTTTTTTTGTTTTTTTCTCTAATTTTTTGTGATATAATATACTAAATACAAGACTCATTCTTTTCACACAAACATGAAAAATATCAGCAAAAAGCTTTTTTTCGGATTCGCTTTCTCTTTGGCGATGGGGGCGATCTTGTTCGCGACTTATTCGAGCTCGTACTTTCTTGCGAGCACGGTCGAATGGCCGAGTACTCCGCAAGGGGAAGTCACCGGGGGCAAGATCACCAATCTCCTTTATCCCGATCTGCAGAACTACCGGCTTGGCATCGGTACCACCAATCCGCAAGGCAAGATGGATGTCTATGGTATCAGCAAACGGATCTCCTTGGGGCAGGCGAGTGAAGACGGAACAGGAGGAAACGGCTGTTTGTCGGGAAAAGAAAAAGTGTATTTTGATACAACAGGTGTGTTGGCGGGATACGAGATCGATGGCAAAACGATTGAGACTGTCACCCCGACCTATGTCTGCACCTCGACCAACAACTTTGGCTGGTCTGCCGGTGCGGAAAAATGGTGGTACGATCCGGCTTCGCTCGTAACAGTCAGTTCTACCGGAAAACTGGGAATCGGTGTCAGCAGTCCGACTGCGCCCCTCGATGTCGTCGGTGGCGCCAAGATCAGCGGCGGACTCAACATGAACAGTGGCAAGATCAGTAATCTGGGAGAACCGACAGAAGTCGGTGATGCGGCAACAGTCACCTATGTCACAAATCGCATCGGAAGTATTGCTTGGAAAGAACCGGTCGATGACAACAACGTCAATGACGGTTACGGCAGTTACGGAGCATGTGACAGCAGCAAGGAAGGCATGGCGGCATACAACAAAAGCAACAGCTCGATCTATATCTGTAATAGTTCCAAATGGGTGGTTTTGAAGCATGTCAATACGTCGCACACGACCATTTCGGGCAGTACCGACGAACCCCTTACCGGTACGGTCAGTGTCGGTGCCGGTTCGACCACGGTGACGGGAAGCGGTACAAGCTTTACCACCGAACTCAGCGTCGGTGATACGATCATGATCGATGGGCAAGTCTTTACAATCACCAATATCGCGAGCGACACCCAATTGACGATCGACAGTCCGCATACGACCGGTGCCACGAATGTGACGGCGTATACCGACAGTCCCAATCTTCTCGTGATCCAAAACGGAGATCAGGTCACGCTTGTGACGATCAATAATGATGGCGATATCTACACCGTGGGCGGAGCGACGATCCAGGGAGATACCGTCCTCAACGGAGAAACCACGGTCAACAACACCTTTACCGTCAATGGTTCGCCGGATCCTATCAGCGGAACAGTGACGATCAACGAAGGTTCGACCACGGTAACGGGAAGCGGCACGAGTTTTACGACGGAACTGACGGAAGGCGATACCATCAGTATCGGAGGCGAGATCTATACCATTGTCGAAATCGTGGATAACGATACGCTTATCGTCGACCATGCCGCCCCGGAAACCGTCACGAATGTAACGGCGTACCAGTATTCGATTCTGTTCGTCGTCAATGATGGCGATACCTACATCAACAACACGCTCAATGTCACCGGAGGACTCGATGATCCGCTCAGCGGAACGGTGACCATCAACCAAGGCTCGACAACAGTCACAGGAAACGGAACCAACTTTACGACAGAGATCACCGAAGGCGATGCGATCATGATCGGCGATCAGATCTTTACCGTCGTCGAAGTCGTGAGTGACACGCAGTTGATCGTCGATACTCCGGCGACTACAACCGTTTCGAATGTCATCGCGTACACAGACGACTATTTGATGATCGTCAATAATGGCGACAATGTTACATATTTCTCGGTCTCGAACGAAGGTAATACGACCATCAACGGTGAATTGACCGTCAATGATATCACCAATCTGAATAATACGGTCAATGACTCGGGTGCGACGGATACACCGCTCAGCGGTACGGTCAGCGTTGCCAACAATTC
>CAZYXI010000098.1:0-4594 GCA_964651215.1 uncultured Candidatus Peribacteria bacterium | reverse complement strand
GCCATGAGTCGCCCAGCGGGTATGCCCGAGTGCGATCGATGCCTGGGGGAATTTGTCCGAGAGTTTTGCTTCGGAGATCTTTCCGATCGCCTTTTCCACAATGATCGACTCGGGTCCGGCAGTTCCGATCCCCCACGAATCATAACCACGGTATTCGAGATTCATCAGTCCCCTTAGAACCGCATCCGGTGCGTTCTTTTTGCCGAGAATGGCAACGATTCCACACATGTTTTCCTAAAAAAATTAAATTCTGCGTTGGGGGGAGAGTGTTGTTAGAATGGGAATGAGAGGACAATCCCGTTCATTTTTGAGTCCACCGATTTCAGCAGGTTGGTATAATGACATTTGCTGAGAAAGTGTCAAGTGACGATTTCTCTTGCAGGGAGAATGCATTAGCCAAGAAGAGTATGGGAAAAAGTGAGAATTCTCATCATCATAATTACGACAAATGTCAATTTCATTTTGCATCTTTTTTGCGCAATTATCAAAAAAACATCCTTGGCGAGCATTGTTGAGGGGAACCACTTTGAAAAAGTGATTATTGTGAAAGAAAGAGATAATGGACCAATATCCCCACCGTGCCGAGTGCGACTCCAAAAAGAGCGACAAAGACCTGGCGCCCAAAGCGTGCGCGCAAAAGACTCCGTTCGAGGAGTGAGATCTGATCACGCTGCGAAAGCTCTTGTTTGCGTGATTCGAGGAGCGGAACACTGTTTTTGGCGATTTCCTGATATTTCCCGAGTTCAAAACTGAGGTGCTTGATCTCTTGGTCTTTTTTGCCGATCTCGGTGTGCATCTCTTGCGCAAGGGCGATCAGCGCGGCGAGTTGCGGATTTTGTTCCGCCGGTACGTCAACGGACGAAGTCGAGACATGGGGTTGTTGGGCACCGGGCGTGTTTGCCAGCGCTTCCAGATCGGCACGCAAAAACATTGTCCGTTTACCGCGACGATGCGGTTTGATGATCTTACGCTGCACGTATCGATCGAGCGTTCGAGTCGAAATATCGAGAAAGCGGGCGGCCTCTTCACGGATCATATAGTCTTGCACGGTATTATCTCTGGGAAAGAAATCGCCGACGATTGTGACAGATTTTTTGTAAGAGGTCGAGAGTTCGATTTTGGAAAAGCGGATTCTTTTTGACATTTCCCAAATGACAAATCACAATAAGCCCGCATTTCTTTTTTATAAAAACAATGACAGGACATGGATGTTGTAGCGACAATGGATTTGTCACCGCAACCGTCGGCGGCTATGCTCCCGACTTTACCGCCAATTCGTACTTCAAAGGCGAGTTCAAAGAAACCACGCTCTCCGAATACCTCAAGCAGGGAAAATGGGTCGTGCTCTTCTTTTATCCGCTCGACTTCACCTTTGTCTGCCCGACCGAGATCAAGCAGTTTTCGGCAATGGCAAAGGATTTTGAAAACGAAGGCGCGCAGATATTGGGTGTTTCCGTCGATTCGGAATACTCGCACAAAGCTTGGGTCGAGGGCGACCTCGGCGAAATGCACTTTCCGCTCATCTCCGACCTCACCAAAGAGATCACCGATGCCTACGGCATTTTGCATCCGAACGGTGTCGCACTCCGCGGAACCTTTATCATCGATCCGGAAGGTATCATCCACCATGCCACCATCAACAATCTCCCGATCGGTCGCAATGTCGAAGAGACCCTGCGCACGCTTGTCGCCGCCAAATCCGGCGAACTCTGCCCGGTAGGTTGGCACAAGGGCGAAAGCACGCTCGGGAAAGCGTAAGCAAGCGGTAGGTTTTTAGGATTAAGTTGTAAGATAAAAAAACAGCGAGGTAAACCTCGCTGTTTTTTTGTAAAGTGAATTTCAGTCAAGTCTCCCCTCTTTTGCCGCCGCTTGCATCTCGGTAAAGCCGCCGACAAATTCGCCGTCCGCCAGGATCAATGGAAAGGTAAAGTGACCGTTTTGTTCGGCAAGCGCCTTGTGCTGCGCTTCGGATTCGGGTGAAGCAAACACATCGATGTAATCGGATTCCGCACCGAGTGTCTCGCACAAGCGTTTGGCGGCTTCGCAGTAGCCGCAATAGGGTTTTCCGTAGATGGTGATCTTTTTCATGACAATAAGAGAGCTTGTCCAGACTACCACGGATCACACCGGCATCGGAATTTTTTTTCGGAAAATAGCGTACTTCCGCTTTTGTTTCGGGCGCGCGAGCTGTTACAATCGGCGTGTACATATTTTCTCATATCATGAAGATTTTCCTCGATACCGCCGATATCAAAATCATCAAACAATATGCCGACTGGGGCGTAGTGGACGGCGTCACGACCAATCCGACCCTCGTTGCCAAAGAAGGTGCGGATTTTGAAACCCGAATCAAAGAGATCTGCGAAGTCATCAGCGGACCGGTCAGCGCCGAAGTACTTTCGACCGAAAAAGACGCCATTATCGAAGAAGCACGCAAAATCGCGAAATGGGCACCGAATGTCTATGTCAAACTGCCGATGATCCCCGAAGCGCTCAAAGCGCTCAGCGTGATATCCAAGGAAGGCATCAAGACAAATGTGACGTTGATTTTTTCGCCGGCGCAAGCAGTGCTCGCAGCCAAAGCCGGTGCAACATTGGTGAGTCCGTTTATCGGCAGGCTGGATGACATCGGACAAGACGGCATGGAGATCATCCAAGATATCGTCAGCATTTTTGAGACGTACCAATTTGAAACCGAAGTGCTCGCAGCCAGCATCCGTACCAGTCAACATATCCTGACCGCCATGCGCCTCGGCGCCGACATCGCCACTATCCCCCCAAAACTCCTCGATCAACTCGCCGCTCATCCCCTCACCGACAAAGGACTTGCCGCCTTTTTGGCAGACTGGGAAAACGCCAAAAAATAATTTTTCTTACAAAGTCATGATCTCACTCGACACCTCCGCACTTGCTGCTATCGATGCTCGGCACGGGCTTTCTGCCGCCGAGATGCAAAGCACAAACATGCGACTTCCCTCCTTTTTGGAAAAGATCAAATCCCGTAATCAGGGATTTTTTTATAAGGAGATCCTCGATGATTCCGCCCTTGTGCAAGAGATTTTGGAATATGCCGCAGCGGTCAAAGGCAAATACGATTCGATCGTCATCCTCGGTATCGGCGGCTCGGCGCTCGGTCCCATTGCCCTGCGCGAAGCCTTTGGCAACCCGTATGTCAAAGCCTCGCCGGAGCTGATCGTACTCGACAATATCGATCCGGACATGATCGCCGAAGCGACCGCCGCCCTCGATCTGCAAAAAAGCCTTTTTCTGGTCGTCAGTAAGTCCGGCGGCACGCCGGAGACAGTGTCACAATACTTCTACTTTGCGAACGAATTGCAAAAAGCCGGCTTGTCGATCGCCGAACACATGGTCTTTGTCACCGATCCGGTGAAGAGTTTTTTGCTGGAAGAAGCGCAAAAGTACGATGTCACGACATTTCCGATACCCTCCAATGTCGGTGGGCGCTTTTCGGTGCTGACGGCGGTCGGGTTGCTGCCGGCGGCGCTGATCGGTATTGATATTCAAAAAATGCTCGCCGGTGCACAAGCGATGCGCGACAGATTTGTCGATCCGCATGCGGAGAATAATCCAGCGTTTTTGCTGGCGACGATCCAATATCTGCTATTGCAAAAAGGCAAATCACAAAATGTCATCTATCCCTATTCGCAAAAACTCTTTCGCATCGGCGACTGGTGTCGTCAACTGATTGCGGAATCGACCGGCAAGCGCTATGCCGAAGACGGCACAGAGATTTTCGCAGGAATCACGCCCATCGCCTCCCTCGGGGCGACCGATCAGCATTCACAAAACCAGCTCTATTTTGAGGGACCGAACGACAAACTGTTTTTATTTTTTGAAATCGCACAATTCGCCAACACAGTCGCGATTCCCCTGCCGACAGAACTACAAGCAAAAATGGAATATCTCAAGGATACCGATTTCGCCACCTTGTTGAATTTGGAAAAAGCCGGTACCGCCGGTGCCCTCACCAAAGTCGATCGTCCGCACCTGACGATCAAAGTCCCGCAGATCGACGAATATGCCATCGGCGAGATCTTTTTGCTCTTTGAAGGCGCGACCGCTTTCCTCGGCGAATTTTTGGGCATCAATGCCTTCGATCAACCGGGTGTCGAACTGAGCAAAAACATCACGAAAGAGTTGCTTTTGAAAAGGTAGTGGCATTCCGACCTGAACGGAACACAGGAGTCATTCCGGCTTGCTTGTCCGCCTAGGTGGAACCGGAATCGGCGCGGAGCATTTACATCAACGTCAATGAAACAATACTGTACATACATCATGGGGAATCGGCGCGGAGCACTCTGTGGAGATATGACATATGACTTTATCCTTGCTAAACATAAAATTGGAATCGGCGCGGAGCACTCCTCCCCTAGAGAGGGGAGGTTGGGAGGGGTAGAAAAAATACAAAATAGTTGGAGCAATAAATGCAAACTTGGATCTCTACCCCCTCCCGCTCCCCCTATCCAGGGGGAGAGAGCCCACCCAAAATCACACCCATCAGGGGATGCATTTTTTTATAGGAAACTTCCTGTTTTAAATCCTTAACCATGAATCAGATCGGACTTATCGGCTT
>CAZYXI010000097.1:0-4605 GCA_964651215.1 uncultured Candidatus Peribacteria bacterium | reverse complement strand
ATCGTCTGATAACGCGGGATCACGTCTTTGATCGTTCCGGCAAGAATATGCCCGTAGTGCGGCAGACCGGTCGCAAACGGCGGACCATCGTAAAAGGTAAAGAGTTCCGCCTCTTTGCGCAGCTCGATGGAAGTGCGGAAGCTGTCGTTTGTCCGCCAAAAATCAAGGATCTGCTCCTCCAACTCGGGAAACGAAACCTTGGCGGAAACCGGCTTAAAATGCGATGACATGGTACATTATCGAAAGAAAGGGCAGACGGATGTCGTCTTTCCCAAGGATCCCGAGAGTCGGGACGGTACCACCTTGGTTCCCCCCGCCGTGGCGAGGGACGCTTCGTTTACCTGATAACGGTAGGCTTCCGGCGGATTCTACTTTTCCGAATGGTTGGAATTTCTTTCCGCAGCTCTCCCGATGATGGTCGGGATCAGGCGCTTTTCTGTCTGAATTGTATGGATATGTGCAAAAAATGCAAGGAATTCTTCCTTGTTTGCGAGCTGATCTATTGCAGAAAATGCGAGAAAAATAGGGTTTGTTTGCTTTTGCAAATGATTATATCATGGTATAATAATATTGAAACACAATATTCATCCAACAATGAAAATCAGCTCGCTCCAGAGTGGCAGAGGTTCGCTGTTTAACGTAACTCGAAATGAGTGGGGTCGCGTGATCCCCGCGTTCTTGGTGAAATTGTTATTTCATACCGCCTATGTCGCGGGCGGTACGCTTTTGGTCGCCCTCTTTGTCGGCAAATTCTCGACCGGTGATCTGCCCCGGATGTATATCGTTCAGGCGCTGTTTGTCATCTTGGGGACATGGCTACTGACCGGCATGCTGCGGACGATCGCCGCTCGCTATCTGATCGTCATCGGCAGTACGATCGCGGCGTTTTTGCTCTTGATCAGTATCAATTATGTCGATACGACGATCCCCTATTTTTTGCTCGCCATTATGGCGCTCTCGATTTTCTTGGCACAAGTGGGGATCTGGATATCGATCTTCATCGAAAACATCTTTAGTCCGCTCGAGGGAGAACGGGTGCTGCCTGTCATCGAAAGCGCCGAACCGATCGGAGGTATTGTGGCGGGAACACTGATCGTCAGTCTGATCGGCAAAGTCCAGGTGGAGCATATGCTGGGAGTCGTCGGACTTGTCCTCCTCTTGATCCCGCCGATCATGATCGCGTATCTCGGTCACTTGAATACTTTCCCTGTGATGCGCACAAAGCCACAGACTCCCAAACGAAAAGGCAGCATCAGAATGCTGAAAGATTTTCGCAACTCGATCTATCGCAACCGCTTTTTGGCGGGACTGTTTGTGGTGATATTTTTGCAATATGGCGCTTATCATATCGTCGAATTCGAATACACCAAGAAAATGGATGAACACAGTCAGCACGCCGTCCATACCAAAACAGAGGTCTATGGACCGATGCAAATGGATGAATACGAGATCCGCTCAGAGCATATCGCGGCTTTGATGCACAGTTTGGGAAGCGTCCATATCGTGATCCATTTCCTCATCTTGATCTTTCAATTGTTGATCGCAAGTGCGATGCTTCAGCGCCTCGGTGTGATGCGGACATTCTCGATGGCTCCGGTGATGCAGTTTTTCTCGTTTGTCAGTATGCTGGTGAGTTTTAACATCGTGACGGTCCTCTTGGCGAAAGGGACGTATGAAGTCTCCGCCGGCATGGGAAAAAGCGCTTTTGTCAATTCGTTCTACGCACTCACAGAAGCGCGGCGAGATGAGGCGAAAGAAATCCTTGAGGGCATTGCGAAGCCTTTGGGGCTCTTGATGGGAACGCTGGTCATCATCGTGGGACAGATGCTTTTTACGTCCGAGACGATCCATGTCGTTCTGACGATCTGCCTGGTGCTGATCGCCTTATGCGCTTCGCTGACGGCACTATCGCTCAACAGTCACTATACGCTCATCACCCGCAAAAAATATGAGACTCCAGATAATATCGTCGAAAAAATGGATGCGATCGAGATCATGAGTCAGCGCGGTCACAAGGGATCGATCGACTTTTTGGTGGAAAAACTGGCGGACAAACAAGCGCTTCCGGAAGTGCGCATCAAAATACTGAACGTATTGGGGAGATTGGGGAAATCAAGCGTGATCCCGGCGATCTTGGATGCCTTCGAAGATCATGATCCGCGTATCCGTCTGGCTGCGGTGCAGGCACTTAGTAATTTCAAAAACCTCGGCGAAAAATATTTCAGCCAAGCGTTTTCGCGCTACCGAGTCTTGACTTCGCTGCGACACATCTACACGGAAAGCAAGAACAAAGAGCTCAAGATCGCGGCGATCAAGGTATTTGCCAATTTGAAAGATCCGGATATCATTCCGTTTTTGATCGAAGTCTTGGATTCGGACGATCCCGAACTGTGCGCAGAATCGATCTCGGTGTGCGGCATGTTCCATGATGCCGGTACGATCATCCATCTCACTCCGTTCTTAGAGCATCCCCATCCCAAAGTCCGCAGTGTCGCCATTATCGCCCTTTGGCAATTTCCGTCGCTTCGATTGCAGTTGATCGCAAAAATGAGCCAAATGCTCTATTCGCCGGTCCTCAGCGAACTGCATTATGGGATCAACTGTGTCGGAGAAACCCGCTCGTATCAAGAAAAAACCCGACTCGAAGAATTGCTCGCAAGTGAGGACGAGATGATCCGCCATCACGCGGTGATCGCACTTGCGAAACTGGACGAATACGTCGTGGTGGACCATATCATCGAATTCTTATTCCATCCGGAAAAGACCGTCGGACTCAAGACCAAGCAACTGATCGACACCTTGGAAAAAAAATACAAAAGGATCATCCGCGAACGCAGTCTGCAAGAGGTCTCCTATCGCGTGACCAAGATCCTGCAAGAATCGAAGACCACCATCCTCGAAAATCTCCCCGATGCGAATCTAACCGAATTGCATCATCTTTTTCAGCTCGTCAATGCCGAACGCGAAGCCTGGACGGTACACATGATCCTGTATAACAGGGAACAAAAGAAAGTTTGATAATCCCACCTGGCAAAAAACCTGTGCGAAGCGGCTTGCTCGGTTGGAGCTGATTCAAACGTGCAATGACTCCGCCGGAACTTCGCTCGCTTGTAAAAAGCGCAAGAGGATGAAAATCAAGAAAACGATTGCTCTGAAGAAAAAAACTTCAGTACGATTGAGGAGGTCTTTTTGAATCGAAGTGCAAAAAATCCTCTGGATCGGAGCGATCATGCTTGCGGTAACTCTGGCGCCACTCTCATGGGCGCAAGCTCCGGCTTGCAGCGACATCATGAAAAACAGCGGACGGGCGATCGATGATAAATATTCGGAACAAACCGGACACGGGTCACTGTATCTCAATCTCGATTGCGGCATCATGGGAATGCACCTGAGGATCAAAAACCGCACGCCGCAGCGACTTTCCGCCATATTTTCCGATGCCTATATCGCCACATCCGCCGGTATCACCGAAATCGCATATCAAGGCAGCAGTGCCGTCGAGAAGTGGAATCTCGATACTGCATTCGCTCTCCTACCCGCCAACATGATGCCGCAAGAGCAACCTCTGTACCATCTCGTCTTTGCTTGCAGCTTCGAGAGCGAGTTGCAGAGCTGGCGCTGTGGTTGTGAAGGAAAAGACTGTCTGAGCCCCAAATGGAGTCTCCAAACTTTGTACGAACGGCAAGCGGAGACCCAGAATCCACCGACGACCGGACGACTCGGGGAAATCGAATTGCCGCCCGGCTTCGGCATCCATTATTTTGCGAAAAACGTCGTCAATGCCCGTTCGCTTGAGCGCGGCGACAAGGGAACGATCTTTGTCGGGAATCGTGATGGCGGCTCGGTCTACGCGTTGGTCGATACAAATGGAGATTTTGTCGCGGACGAACAATATGTCATCGCTTCCGGTATGAATCAGCCGAACGGCGTCGAGTTTGTCGATGGCGATCTTTTTGTCGCCGAGATGAGCCGCATTTTGAAATACGAAGATATCGAAGACAACCTCCAAAATCCACCGGAACCGATCGTGGTATACGATGACCTGCCGACCGACCGCAGCCATGGATGGAAGTATCTCGCGCAGGGTCCGGATGACCGCTTGTATTTTGGGATCGGCGCACCGTGCAATGCCTGCTTGCGCACGGATGATCGCCGCTATTCGAGTATCGCGAGTATCAAAACCGATGGCAGCGATTTTCAGGTCTATGCCGAAGGAGTCCGCAATACCATCGGCTTTGACTGGCATCCACAGACCGGACATTTGTGGTTTACCGAAAACGGTCGTGACCGCATGGGCGATGATATTCCCAGGGACGAGCTGAATTCGGCTCCGGTCAGCGGACTTCATTTTGGCTTCCCGATCTGCCATCAGGGCGATATCCTCGATCCGGAATTCGGTGAAAACGAGCAGCGCTCTTGCGCAGAATTCACTTCACCAAAGATCAACCTTGGTCCGCATGTCGCGGCACTAGGGATGAAGTTCTATCGCGGTGACATGTTTCCGGAAGCATATCGGGGCGATATTTTTATCGCGGAACACGGGTCGTGGAATCGGACGGACAAAATCGGCTACCGGGTTTCGCATGTCAATATCGAAGACAGCGA
>CAZYXI010000096.1:0-4634 GCA_964651215.1 uncultured Candidatus Peribacteria bacterium | reverse complement strand
AAAGAAGAAGTGCTCGCAAAAGGGTGGCGCTGGCGCGACGAGGAACATGAAGTCCTGAAAGTCTCGAGGACCATTCCGGCAAACCGACTCCCCGACTCCATCGATGATATTCCCGATGATATCCTCAATTGGGCGATCGAGTGCGAAGAGAGCGGCAAGCCGTTTAAGATCCAAAAATCCGAGCTGGAATTTTATCGCAGAATGGGCATCCCGATTCCGCATTTTCATCCGAATGTGCGACATGCGCATCGCATGGCAAAACGCAACGGTCGGACATTGCGAGAGAGTACCTGCAGCAGTTGCCAAGCCCCGATCAAAACGACGCGCTCTGCGGAAAACGCCAAACAGATCCTGTGTGAAACCTGTTACTCCAAACACATCTCGGAATAACCGAATGCTGCAAGGATTTGAAGTCGGAATACCATTTCCTTACTTTTCTCGGGCAAGGATGAATGTTTGCACGAGAATCAGGACAAGTGCCATAACGATCACAAATCGGTACGCACCACCCTCAAGGATATCTCCAAGGACAACGACGGCGATTCCAAGAGCATAGAATCGAATCAGCCACAAGCTGGTAGATTGTTTGATCTTCATCGAGCAAATGCTAGCAAGTTTTATCAAAGATCAAAAGCTCCGGCTTTGTTACTGAAAAATCACACCTATTGCAGGTTCGCTTGAATTTGAAATCTTGAATTCTGAATTCTTAATTTGTAATTCTTAATTTTCCATTTCTTTAGCGTCGGAGTCCTCTAAGAGAGACTCCCAGGGTAAACAAGATCTGTCTTCTGTATTCTTGCCACTTGTCAGCTTGCTTCACGATACTTCCTTGATCTCTTTGCTAAGTATCTTCGGAGTGTCGCCGTCAAAATCGAGTTTGTAGATGATCGGTGCGCCGGTCGGGATCTCGAGTCCGGTGATCGTATCATCGGGAATATCTTCGAGAAATTTGGTGACGGCGCGGAGGGAATTGCCATGTGCAGCGACAAGGACGGTCTCGCCGTTTTTGAGCCGCGGAATGATCTCTTTTTGAAAATACGGCACGGCGCGTTCGAGCGTGTTTTTGAGACTTTCACCATCAGGCGGTGGCGTATCGTAGCCCCGACGCCATTTGACGAATTGCTCTTCGCCGACTTCGGCTTCGATCTCGTGTTTGTATTTTCCTTGCAGATTACCATAGTGCCGCTCGGCAAGCGCCACTTCGTAGACAAACACCGGAAATTCATTTGGCTTCAGCGTATAAACCTGGCGCGGGACCGTGCCTTCCGCGGGAAAGAAAATCGGTGTTTTGCCGCTTTCGTTTTTGTGCAAGATCACATGGAGTGTAACAATGGCGCGTTGGAGATGCGAAGTGTAGGCGACATCGAACTCGACATCTTTGAGGATCTCGCCGGCCTTTTCCGCCTCGGTCCAGCCTTCCGGCGCAAGCGGGACATCGATCCAACCGGTAAAGCGATTGACTTTGTTCCAGAGGGATTTGCCATGGCGGACAAGAATCAGGGTTCCGGACATTTTATTTCAGAAAAAATCATCTCCATTGTACAGGATGAAGAACGGAATCGCAATGTCAAAGCCAATATCCGCAAACAAAAATATTTGTGAAAAAAGTACAATCGTGTACCATTCGGAGTATCTGATCAAAAACTATGCCCACAAGCGCGAAGCCGTTTTCCGAAAGCATCGATGAGAACGAGATTTTTGCACTTCTCAAGCAAAATAACGCACCGAGCGAGAGCGAGCTAGAAGCCATCCTTGAGAAAGCAAAACAACTGAAGGGACTTGATGCCGATGATGTTGCAAAACTGCTCCAGATCGAAGACAAGTCGCAGCTGCAAAAGCTGTTTCAAACCGCGCTCCATGTCAAAGAAGCGATCTACGGCAACCGCCTCGTTTTTTTTGCGCCGCTCTACGTTTCCAACCATTGCACGAACAACTGTCTCTATTGCGGTTTTCGCCGCGACAATGCCGAACTCGAGCGTGTCTGCCTCGATCCGGAGGCCATCAAGGCGGAAGTGCTCGCCCTTTTGAGACAAGGACACAAGCGTGTTTTGATGCTGATGGGCGAACATCCGACCAAATGCAGTTTTGATTATTTTTTGGAAGCGATCAAAACGGTCTACAGCGTCAAGGACGAAAAAGGCAATTCGATCCGTCGCGTCAATGTCGAAATCGCGCCGCTCAAGCCCGAAGAATTTGCGAAATTGAGCAAGGCGGAGATCGGCACCTATGCCGTCTTTCAGGAGACCTATCACAAAGCAACGTATGAAAAAATGCACCCGAGTGGCAAAAAATCGGATTACGCCTGGCGTCTTGATGTGATGGATCGCGCGCTCACAAACGGTATGCACGATGTCGGCATCGGCGTGCTCTTTGGACTTTATGACTACAAATTCGAAGTCCTCGCCTTGCTGAAGCATGCGGAACACTTGGACAAATCATACGGAGTCGGTCCGCATACGATTTCGGTGCCGCGTATCGAACCGGCGGAAGGCGCACCATTGAGCACCAATATCCCCTTCCCCGTGGCGGATGAAGATTTCAAAAAACTGATCGCGATCTTGCGCTGCGCCGTGCCATATACCGGTATCATCCTCTCTACGCGCGAATCGGCGGAATTGCGGACGGAAGTCTTCAAGATCGGGATTTCGCAGATCAGCGCCGGCTCCAAAACCGATCCGGGCGGCTACCACGACGAAAGTGCCGTCGTAAAAAAACTCCCCAAAGCCAAGCGTGCCCACGGGCAATTTGCGGTAAATGACAATCGCACTACGCGCGAGGTCTTGAGCGATGTGATCAAAGACGGCTTTGCACCGTCGTTTTGCACGGCATGCTATCGGAGTGGACGGGTCGGCAAAGATTTTATGGAAATGGCAAAGCCCGGGCTGATCCAGCAAAATTGCCTGCCGAACTCGCTTTTGACGCTGAAGGAGTTTTTGCTCGATTATGCCGACGACGAGACAAGGGAAGCCGGTGAAAAGATGATCGCAAATGAACTCGAGAAGATTCCGAATGCGAGGAGAAAAGCGCAGACGATCGAATTCTTACAGCGCATGGAAGCCGGCGAACGCGATCTTTTTTGCTGATGACCACGTCCATTCACCAACTCGTCCGGCAGAGCGAATTTAGCAAAGACGACATTGTGACACTCCTCAGTGTGGAAGATGCGGAAGAAAGCAAAGTGCTGCAGCAAGCCGCGCATGACATGCTTTTGTCCCGGCGCGGAGACAAAGTCTATTACCGCGGACTGATCGAATTTTCGAACATGTGCGTTTGCGATTGCCATTATTGCGGTATCCGCAAAAGCAACTCGAATGTAAAACGCTTTTTGTTGAGCAAGGATGAGATCGTCGCTACCGCACTCTGGTGCGCCGAAAATGACTACGGTTCGATCGTGTTACAATCCGGTGAACGCCGCGATCGGGCGTTTATCGATTTTTTGTGTGATGTCATTGAGACCATCCGCCAGCAGTCGATTTCGGAAAAACTTCCACACGGACTTGGCATTACCCTTTCGGTCGGTGAACAAAGTGAGGAAACATATCAACGCCTCTTCGATGCCGGTGCCCATCGCTATTTGCTGCGCATCGAAACGACTTCGCCCGCGCTCTTTGCCCGATTGCATCCACCCACGCAGAGACTGATAGATCGCAAAGCTTGCTTGCGAAATTTGAAGAAAATCGGCTATCGCGTCGGAACAGGCGTGATGATCGGGCTTCCCGGACAGACGATTTCGGAGCTGGCGGATGATATTCTGTTTTTCCGTGATGAAGGCATCGACATGATCGGCATGGGACCGTACATCGTCCACCACGAAACGCCCATGCATATCTATCGAGAACAGATCGCCTTCGAAAAAAAGCGGATCTTCGAACTCGCGCTCAAGATGATCGCCGTCACGCGCCTTGTCTTGCCAAATATCAATATCGCCGCCACGACCGCGCTGCAAGCGATCCATCCGATCGGACGCGAAAAAGGACTCGAACATGGCGCCAATGTCGTAATGCCGCTCTGCACGCCGGCGAGCGTACGCAAACAATACCTTCTTTATGACGACAAGCCCTGTCTCGAAGACAAAGCGAGCCAGTGTCGCGATTGTCTCAAAGCCCGTATCCGGCGCATCGGACGCACCGTTGCCACCAACGAGTGGGGCGACGCCCGACCTTTTTTCTCTTCTTCCACCGTATGAATCCCAATCATCCGCTGTCCACCGTCAAAGTCGGTGTCTTTGGACGCAAAAACATCGGCAAATCGAGTTTTATCAATATGATCTTCGGCGAAGAGGTGTTGCCGGTCGATGCGACGCCCGGCACCACCAGATTTCCGATAGAAAAAACGATCGACCTTTCCCTGCTTGGCAATGCGCAGTTTTTGGATACGGTCGGCATCGATGACAAGCTCGGAGTCGAAGAACAACTTCTCGACGGGAGGTTTACCAAATTGGTCGATCAAGTCGATATCATGGTGATACTCGTTCAAAACGGCGGCTGGGCGGAGTATGAAGAGATCATGCTCCATGAAGCGAAAAAACGCAACACGCCCTGCCTGATCGTGGTCAAGCGCATTGACGAAAATCGACCGACGGAAGAAGTTTTGGAATCGATCGGAGAACGTGCAAATGTTCTTATGCGTGGCGC
>CAZYXI010000095.1:0-4642 GCA_964651215.1 uncultured Candidatus Peribacteria bacterium | reverse complement strand
TAACAGGGGGACAAAAAGGCATTATTCCTCCTCTTCGTAGAGGACGATCCGGTCGCCACTTTCGACACCGGAGAGGATCTGGACCGCATCATTGCCTTCGAGACCAAGAGTGATATCGCGGCGCACTTTTTCGCCATTCTCAAGCACATAGACGAATGGCGTGTCGTCTTCGTACTGGATCGCCCCCGGTGTGACGCTGATCGTATCGAGTGCTTCGGCGACCAAGATCTCGAGATCGGCAGTCATACCCGATTTGATGCGCTCGTCATCGCTCCCAAACACCACCGTCGTCTGATAGTAGATCACTCCTTGGATGACTGTTTCCGCCGGCTCGATTTCGGTTACCGTTCCGTCAAAGACCACATCGCTCGGCAGCGCGTCCAAAGTGATATCGACCGGATCGCCGATCGCGATCTTCGCCACATCTGTTTCGGAGACGTTGGCGGTGATCTGGAGAGTGTCGGTCATCAGAGCGATCATCGTTTCGCCGGCGGACTGATGTTCGCCGATTTCGCCGTTGATGGCGGTGACCACTCCTTCGACCGGTGCCGTCAACGTCAAATCATCGAATTGTTTTTGTGCTTGAAGTAAGGTTGCGGATGCTTGTTGCAATCGTGCCTGAGCGGCAGCGGTGTCGACCGGTCGCGGTTTCGCCACCAGCTTGGCAAATTGTTCCTCGCGGCGACGGACTTGCAGTTTTTTTTGTTCGATGTCTTTCTTGGCGGTACTCAGGGCAATAGCATTCTGGGTTTTGATCTCGTCCACGACCCGTTCGGCAAGCAGCAGTCGATTGCGCGCATCACTGAGGGTCGCTTCCGCCGCATCGATGCCGGTCGTTGTCGAAATATCGGTGGAAGCGATCCCCAGGCCGGCATCGAGGATGGTCTGCTCGGTGGTACGGAGACTATCGATTTGCGTGAGAATGCTGCTCCGCTCCGCTTTGATCTCTGACTGGAATGCGGTGATCTCCGCTTCGGTGAGTGAGGCACTGTCGGTCGAGGCCTCGAGCATGGCAAAAACGGTATCGGTCAGATCTTTGGCGTTCAGAAGCGCTCCATCGGTATCTTGCAGTATGTCAGCGATCGACTCCGCGGTCCATTCTTCTCGCGCTATGGCGAAATCCGCCCTGAGGTCGGACAAAAGTGACTCTTCACGCTTGAGGCTGTTCTTGGCGGAAATCTTCGTCTGTGGATCTTTGAATCCCAAATACACCTGATGCGCTCTTCCTTCACTTGATTCGTCATCCAAGATCCGATCGGCGACCGCGACCGTCTGCTCGATGGAATCAAGTGCGGCGCGAATGTCGTTTTCGGCATTGATAAAGACATCGGTAAGGGCTTTATCGGCGATCTCGCCGGAAGTACCGCCCGATTTTTTGACGTTTTCGAGCGCGATTTCTGCGTTTGCCACCGCTGTCTCCGCATTGACGAGCTCTTGCTCTGCTTTTTCCAGCTTGTGCTCGTTTGTACTTTTGGTGTCGATCAGATTTTGCGCGGCATTGGCAAGTGCCAACTCCGCATCATCGATGTCGGTCTTATAGAGCGCCGCTTCGGTGTCCGCCGGACCGGCAAAAAGGAGACCGAGCTCCGCCTGAGCAGCAGCGACACTGGCTTGCGCTTTTTGCACTTCGATGGCGGCAAGGGTCGTATCGAGGCTGGCAAGCACCGCCCCGGCTTTGACCGTTTCGCCGACCTTGGCATCAATGGTGGTGATCGTGCCGGAGGTGGGAAAGCGCAATTCGATCGCTTCGCTTGCTTCCACCGAACCGGTCACATCGATGATCTCGCGCACATCACGCAACGCGGCTTCTTCCGTCACATAGGTGACTTGTTGTTCCCGTCCAAATGCCCAATATCCGATTCCGCCACCGATCATCGCCACGATCACTATCCGGCGCAGCCATTTTTTTGCTGATCTCGCAAGCATGTATTTGTGTTATATTCCGCATATTCTAGCGGTTTTTGACCGATTTTACAATCAGCATCTCTTGACGAAGAATCGTGAAGATGAATTGATATATTATTTTTTTGAAAATATGTAGAGAATACTCCGATTCCTCAGCCGGATCGGAATAGTACAGAAGATGTTTTGCTGCCATCTTGAATCGTGCTTCTTAAATCGTGAATCTCTGCGGCATTCTGTGATCTTTCTTGGAGTCTTTCTGGATGAAAATGAGAAGCTCTCAGTCCGCTCCTTTGCCCTGTACGATCACCCATACGGTCTTCAGTAAGATCTTGACATCCAGCCAGATGCTCCAATGTTCGAGGTAGTAGAGGTCGAGCTCCATCTCGCGCACAAATGGCAAGTCGCTTCTGCCGGAAGTCTGCGCCAAGCCGGTGATGCCCGGACGCATCGTGAGGATCCTGCGGAATTCGGAAGGAATCTGCTCGATCTCTTTGGCAAAATGCGGTCTCGAGCCGACGAGCGACATGTCTCCGACCAAGACATTATAGAGCTGCGGCAGCTCATCAAGTGAAAACCGTCGCAAAAATCTGCCGATACGGGTGACCCGCGGGTCGTTTTTGACTTTAAAAAACGGTCCGTCCGCGCGATGATTGACGGCGGAAAGCGACAAGCGCTCGGCATCGGCGTCTTTGATCATCGAGCGGAATTTCCACATGGTAAAGTGCTTGCCATCACGCCCCACTCGCTGTGATCCATAAAAGATCGGTCCGGCGGAAGTCGCTTTAATGAGAAGGGCAAACACGAGAAAGAGCGGAACAAGCACGAGAAGTCCGATGAAAGAAAAGATGATATCGCAAGCGCGTTTTGCCACTCGCCCCCAACCCGAAAGCGCCGCACTTGTCGGATGCAAGAGGGGAACGCCTTCGAGGATCAGCATCTCCATGCGAGCGAAAGCGAGAGAAGTGGTCGGAACGAAACGAAAGATCTTGTGTTCGCGATAACAGAGCATGCGCAACTCTTCTTCGGTCGTGGCGGCGAAGTCGCGGTCGACATGCCAGATCTCGTCGATCCGCTTGAGCGAAAGCCCGGAAAGAGTGTCGGTTTCGAGTACGAGTTTGTAGCGGGGAGATCGGCGCAAGAGAGGACGGAATTCCAGACGAGCTGCCTCTGCTCCCAGAAGGGCGACTCGAAGTGTTCCGATATCGGCGCGCCAAAACGCATGCCTGATATAATGGAGTCCGAGCCGCAACAGCAGAGCCAATATCGGCGCAAACACCATCGCTTGCCCGAGCATCATGCGTGAAAAGATGGGTTCGCGATAGGCAAGGGCAAAAAAACTCACGAGCGCCATCCCCCAAAAAAGCGAAGCGAGCAGCAGATTCTTGATCTCTTCACTCCAGGTCGGCGCGATTTCGAAACGATAGACACCCAGAAATGCCAAAATCATCACAAAGGCAGCGGCAGCGGCGAGTGAATACGGCAGAAAAAACCCCGCATCCGGCACAAACTGCGGATCGAACCAGACATGCAGATACGGCACCAGATCGGTGTACGGTCGCACCGTCCGCGCCAACCACCACGCAGCGAACGCCGCGACAAAATCGAGTGGGATCCGTGCCAATATGAGATACATGTCGAATCGTTTCACGATCGATATTCTCTCATAGATTTTGATTTGAAAAAATAGTCGCACACACGCAAAATACGGGTAACGAACTCAAGCTTCGAAATGGAATCCACTCACTCTCTCCCGTAAATGAAGATCACTGTTGTAAAAATCGGCACCAATGCGATTCTCACCGAAAACGGCGATATCGATGACAAGGTCCTCGCCAATATTTCGCGCGGAGTCGATGATCTCAGCAAGTCCGGGCATCATGTCGCCCTTGTCTGCTCGGGATCGGTGGGACTGGGTCGCAAAGAATTCGATCCGCAATCCCTCGGCAGGGTCAGCAAGACCGAGCTTTCGCAGATCCGGAGTGCGGTCGGACAACCGCGCCTGATGAAACGTCTCCGTGACGAATTCCAAAAATACGGCATTGTGGTGGCGCAAGGGCTTGTCACGCGCTCCGACTTCGCCAGTCGCGATCGCCAGCTCGCCATGCGTACGATCTTGGAAAAAATGCTGACAGGCAATATTCTCCCGGTCGTCAACGAAAATGATTTTTTGACACCGGAAGAGCTCGATTTTTCAGACAACGACCAAGTCGCCAGCTTTGTCGCCGGTATGCTCTGTGCCGATCGTCTCATCTTGCTCAGCAATGTCAAAGGGCTCTACACCGGACATCCGAGCGACCCTTCTGCGAAGCTGATCAATGTGGTCGAAGCGATCACTCCGGAGGTCGAAAGCTATGTCAGTAGCGAAAAGAGCGAATTCGGTCTCGGGGGAATGCAGAGCAAAGTCAATTCCGCCAAAGTGATGAATCAGATCGGCATCGAAATGGTGCTTGCGAGCAGTCGCGAAACCGATATTCTCCAAAAGATCGTTGCCGAAAAAAAAGTCGGCACGCGCTTTTTGACAAGTCAGGACAAGAAAAAGGCGGGCATCCGTGTCTGGCTGGCAGCCGGTGCGGCGGAATTTGGCAGTATTACCATCGATCGTCCGCTCGAGACGATCCTTCTCCAAAAGCGCTCCGGAGTCTCACTCCTTGGGGTGGGCATCCGCTCGATCAAAGGAGATTTTGTCGAAGGCGATGCCGTGGCGATCATGACCGAATCCGGCAAACAGCTTGGACGA
>CAZYXI010000094.1:0-4699 GCA_964651215.1 uncultured Candidatus Peribacteria bacterium | reverse complement strand
CTGATTTCCTTTTTTTAAAGCATATGGAAAAAGAAATGAGACTAATGCCGGGCGAAGTCAGCGAAGCTGATCTAGAGATGTTACAAAGGATTTTTCGAGAAGGCGATAGACTCACACCAACAACTGAATATAGATTACAGCTTGCAAAATGGGGAGCGAGAAATATTATGTTTATCGGCTTACCTTACCCTATAGATATTGCTTTTCAAAGACTTCAGGCTGTTGCAGAAACGAAGGGCAGTCGGAATAGTCATCTTTCAGAACAATTCTGATATCTTCAGAAAGCAAACATTGAGAAGTGCTTCGGTAAGAACGGGCTTGTGGTTTTATTGTCCGTTGGAGTCCCTCCCACGGGAAGATCGTTTTGGAGTTCATTTTGAGATATTTCTGCAGGAACCGGCTTGTAGCCGGTTCCTTTGTTTGGGTTGCAGATATTATCGCTCGTACATTCACAAGAAAAGTAGCCGTCTTAAAACACATGCCCTCATCGACAGATGATTCCGGCTGCGGGTGACTCTTAAAAAAAAATATGAAAGACTTTTTGTGATAAAGCCCCTTGTTAAAGACGGGGTTGGGGGATTTGTTTTTTTCTTGATCGAAAACGAAAGTCCGATCACGTTGAAATGTTATCCTATTCGGATTTCGCTCCTTCTTGTTTGCACCCTCCGCCACAACACGGTTTTGCCTCGGACTTGATCTCCGCTTTCGCCTCGGTGGGTTTTTCGGTTTGCGCAGCGGGCGATCGGCTATCGGTCGCATAAAATCCACTCCCCGAGAAGCGGATCGCCGGCATACTAAAAACCTTGTCCGCGATCTTACCGCATTCGCATTCGGTTGAGCCGGTACCGATGGGAAGGTTTTTGCTGAAGCGTTTGTGACAATGTTTGCAGGCAAAATCGTAGGTCGGCATCACGTTTCAAAAAAGAAATCGGCAAGACTCAGATTGTATGGTTTTTGCCGGATTTGGCAAGCAAATCGGCTCCACTTACAATTTATTTCGGAATTTGCTAGAATGGAAGCGCAAACACAAGTTTTTCGGACACGTGATCGCACTCAGTTCCATTCGGCAACACCTTCACGACTTCTTCGAATACAAGAGCAAGACCAAAGCAGGGAAACTTTTTGAGCATGCTCTGTTCTTTTTGATCCTTAGTAATGTCGTTTTTGCCGCTCTCGAAACGATCGCTTCTCTCCACCAACAGTTTCAAGCATTTTTTGGGTGGTTCAACATGATTTCGGTGATGATCTTTACCGTGGAGTTTTTTCTGCGGATCTGGGTCGCCGATCTCAAAAAGGAATATAGCAGCAGATTCGGGCGCGTACGATTTTCCTTCAGCCTGCCGATGCTATTTGACCTGGCTGTCATTTTGCCGTTTTATCTCCAGACATTCTTCAATTTTGACGCCCGGGTGCTGAGGGTGTTCCGCTTGATCCGGATCTTCCGGATCATGCGCCTTGCTCCCTATTCCATCGCGCTCGACCGTATTCTTGCGGTCTTGAGGCGCGAAAAAGAAGAATTGATCGCGATCTTCGGCATCATGATCATGTCGTTGTTCATCACTTCCACCATGCTCTATATGGCGGAAAACCATGTGGAAGGGACACAGTTTACGAGTATTCCGGCATCGTTCTGGTGGGGGATCGCCACGCTGACGACGATCGGTTATGGCGATATGGTGCCGATCACCCCGCTCGGTAAGGTCTTTGGTTCCTTTGCCGCCATCATCGGTGTCGGTATTTTTGCATTGCCGACCGGACTCTTGGGGGCATCGTTTTATTGAGAAGTAACGAAGCAACGCGAACAAAAGATGCAGCGTCAGATGAAGAGCGAATTTGAGGCGATCAAGGCGCATGCCGAAGAAAGCGGCGAAAAAATCGATCAACTTATCGCGCGTCAACAACGTCGCATCCGTCAACTCGAAAAGGATCTTGCCGAGGCGAATACCAAGATAACGAAGCACAAAGTCAAGATCACAAAGCTCAATGCCGAGAAGAGTGCGAGTGAGAATGATGCGAGTCTCGGGGGATCCGCCGACTGAACCAGACGGCGGCAAGATAGGTCGTGAGTGGTACGGACAAAAGCAGTGCGATACTTCCGATGAGAGTACGGACGATCTCTTCGGCGATCATTTCGGCATTCAAAAACGCCCAGACGGGGATCTCATCGACATAAAAAAGGAGGAGGAGCGGAAACGAGACTCCCGTATAGGCGAGGAACAGCGTATTGATCATCGATATGATATGTTCTTGACCGACGACGCTTGCCCGTCGAAACAACTCGCGCGTCCCCAGACTCGGATTGGCTTGTTTGAGTTCGGAAACCACACTTGCTTGCGCTGTCGTCACATCATCAAGCACGCCGAGCGCGCCGAGTAGTACTGTCAGCAAAAACAGCCCGCGAAAATCGATGAAGCCCATCCCCGCCAACTGGACATGCATCACCGTCTCGTCACCGACGCCATAGACAAAAGTAAAGAGTGTAAAGGCGACAGCCAAGCCCGTAGCGATGAGCATGGTCAGGATGATCCCCGTTACGGCAAGAAACGTCGTGGCCTTGAGTCCATGAGCAAATACTACCGAGACAGTGGTGATAAACAGTAGCGAGAGACCGCCAAACAGAAGGATGCTTTTGCCGGCGGCCACCGCCGGAAGTAAAAACGCCGTAATGGTATAAATGGTGAGGGCAAGTCCGATCAGGGCATAGACACCACGCTTTTTTGCCAAGACGATCCCCAATACGGCAAAGAGGATCGCAAGGAAAACAATCCGGTCGAAGCGATATTTTTCTACAAAGACAAGACTCCCCATTTCATCAGTTCTGACAACGATCTTGTCGCCGATGCGAAGCTCGCGCGAGGCCGATTCGCGGAAAAGATCCCCGGCTTCGACTTCCGCCTCCGATCCGTCTTCGAGCCGGACTTTGATCAGCTGGAATGAGCCGAATTCGTTTTCTCCTTCCGAAACGACCTCGAGCACCCGAGCGCGAGAAAACGACGAATCTTCCGCAAAGGATCGGACAGGAAGGGCAACAAACGTTAGTATCAAGACAACAATCAGCACTCTCATCATTCAATCAAAAAAACCGACACCAGTCTGACATTTTTTCAGATATTGTGACAGTCATGACCTCAAAACAGCTTGGCTTTTTGTTTGCATTTTTGGCTGATAACTGGAAAATACCTTTTGCAACTTTTTGAAATCACATGAAAACTCCCATCGCCTTCCTCTTGCTGGCAACGATCGTCTTTGCCGGGTGCGCACCGAGCAGCAGCGAAAGCGCCGATCGCGAACCGACGAGCGAGCTCGAATTGTTTGCCGCATGTCTCACTGAGAACGATGCCGTTTTTTATGGCACGGAATGGTGTCCGCATTGCAACAATCAAAAAGCGCTCTTTAAGGACGGCGCAATGGATTTTGTCAATTACGTCGATTGCGACAAAAAGCCGGGTTCCTGCCAGGCGGCGAAGATCACCGGCTATCCGACATGGGTGATCGGCGGCGAAGAGCGCCTCAGCGGCACACAGCCCCTCGACAAACTCGCGGAGGCGACCGGATGTACCGCACCGGCAGCATAATCTCTTCTTCCCGACATGACATTCCACTTCGACACGATCGCCGAACGATTACGCTTGCTCACGATCCCGGTCGAAGGCACCAAAGCGGTCACGGTTTTGATTTTTGTTGCGGCGGGAAGTCGCTATGAATCCGAGCGTGAGCGCGGCATCGCTCATTTTTTGGAACACATGTTCTTCAAGGGGGGTGCCAAGTACGATACGCCTCTCAAAGTGTCGGAAACGATTGATAGTATCGGCGGAGACTTCAATGCCTTTACCGGCAAGGAATACGCCGGCTATTACGTCAAGTGTGCGAGCGAGCAGAAGGAGATCGCTTTTGATGTCCTCAGTGATATGCTGCTCCGCACAAAGCTCGCAAGCGAAGATATCGAGCGTGAAAAAGGCGTGATCCTCGAAGAACTGAACATGTATCAAGACACCCCGATGTATCAGATCGGGTGGGATTTTGAGCATCTTTTGTATGGCGATACGCCGATGGGACGGGATCAGATCGGTTTGCCCGAAACGATCACATCGTTCACATCACAAGATTTTGTCCGCTATCGCAGTGATCTTTATACTGCCGATAATACGGTGGTCGTCGTTTCCGGCGACATCGATCAAGCCGCTGCGAAACGCTTGACCGCACAATACTTTGCTTTTCACGATTCCGATGCGAAGCAACGCCAGACGCAGACCGCGACCTACGATCCCTCCAGGCGGATCATGGTGCGCCACAAAAAAACCGAACAAGGTCACCTTATTATCGGTTTTCCCGGATTTCCCTTTGGACACGAAGACGAGATCGCCGCACGACTCCTCGCGATCATTTTGGGCGGAGGGATGAGTTCTCGTATGTTTACCGAAATCCGTGAACAACGCGGTCTCTGCTATTCGATTTCGACCTCGACCGATCACTACAGCGATACAGGAATCATCTCGACTCACGTCGGTGTCGATCTCAAACGGGTAGAAGAGGCGATCGGCGCGATCATGGAGCAGTACTCGAAAATGGCAAAAGACGGACCGACCGAGACCGAAGTCCTCAAAGCCAAGAACTATCTGAAGGGCAAGTTGACTCTGCGCCTGGAAGACAGCGAAGAACTCGCGAGTTATTATGGCGTCCAAGAGATCCTTGGGTTTGC
>CAZYXI010000093.1:3989-4750 GCA_964651215.1 uncultured Candidatus Peribacteria bacterium | reverse complement strand
TGCAACTCGGGATACCAACGCACAAATCCGCGTCCATACGGATCGAGCAGGACTTCGGCCTGATTTCCGAGCGGTCTGGGAACGGCTACATCCGGAACCAAGTGAACATCATGAAAACGATACGACAACACCGCATCAAGGGTGATCTGCTGGCAAAACGATCGATACTCGCTCTGTTCGAGACAGATATTGGTGGCACCGACCGGAATCCCCAAAAACACTTCCGGCGAAGTGCCGCGCGGCACATCATCGATAAGAACAGTAGCCCCGGGCGGTACGGTGGTAACGGCGACCACGCCGGTCGCGATCAGTTCGCGCTCGGTCAGATCAAAGCGCCACCCTTGCGCCCACAAGACAAGGAGTGCTCCTCCGATAAAAAAAGCGGGGGGCATGAGGATGCGGAGCCACCATTGCGGCGGAAGACGCGAACTGTCAAACATGGGCTACTGTGGCAAGAGGTCGTATCCATCAGCGGAATCACGGACATCATACCCCTGCTTGGCGATTTCGTCACGCAAGTGGTCAGACTCCGCCCAGTCCTTGTTCGCTCTCGCGACTTGTCGAGCCTCTGCCAAAGCGACGACCGCATCCGGAATGCTGGTCTGCTGCGGAAACAGACGGACACCAAATACTTCTTCTACTAGAGTGAAAAATGGCGCAAGCGATTTTGACTCCGCCTCGGTCAAAGGAAGATGTGGCATGGTCTCGGAGATCAAACCATAAACGGCGGCGATGGCAACCGGGGTGTTGAGGTCGTCATC
>CAZYXI010000093.1:0-3979 GCA_964651215.1 uncultured Candidatus Peribacteria bacterium | reverse complement strand
GGCAGCCTGCGCAAGAGAAGCAATCCGGTTTGACGGACGTGCTTCGCCATTGTCGCCAAAACTGGCGAGACGGAGAAAGTTGCGGATCTTTTCGAGTCCATTGGCAGCGGCTGAGATGGCCTCGTCCGTCAGATTCACCTTACTGCGATAGTGGTTCGTGACAAGAAAAAAACGCACCGCATCGGCCGAATGTCCTTTGTCCAAGAGATCATGAAGCGTGTAAAAATTACCGAGCGATTTGCTCATCTTTTTGCCATCGACCATCAGGTGTTCGTTGTGGATCCAGTAGCGGGTCGGTTCGCAGCCATAGCCACACGCAGATTGTGCGATCTCGTCTTCGTGATGGGGAAAAATAAGATCGACTCCACCGGAGTGAATGTCAAACGGCAGCTCGAAATATTCGCTCTCCATCACCGAGCATTCCAAATGCCAGCCCGGACGTCCGGGAAGGTTTTGCCCGTTGAAAGCAAAATCCCAACTCGGTTCGCCGCTCTTGTGCGCTTTCCAAAGGGCAAAATCGGCAAGGTCGCTCTTTTCGGTCTCGTCGGCGAGCGAGCGATTGCCGGATTGCAATTGTGACAGATCGAGGTGCAGGAGCTTGCCATAGTGTTTGTCCTGTGACCATTTGCGCACATCGAAATAGACCGAACCATCCAGCTCGTAGGCATAGCCATGAGCGGCGATCGCGCGGATCAGCTCTTGCATTTGCGGTACAAACTCTGTGGCGCGCGGGTTGGCAAAAAACGCCTGACGGGGAATATTGAGGAGCGCGAGATCATCAAAAAAGAGCTGCTCGTACTTGGCGGTAAAACGCTTCAGCGCCTCCATCGGTTCGAGGTCGGGGAAGGCGGTTTTGGAATCGCGGATGATCTTGTCTTCGACATCGGTGATGTTCATCACCCATTGTACGGCAAAATGATGTCCGTGGATGAGCCAGCGGCGCAGGGTATCGGCAGAGAGATAGGCGCGCATATTGCCGATATGGGCGTGGTTGTAAACGGTCGGTCCACAGGTGTAGAACGAGACGGTGTTGTCACGGAGCGGGGCAAATTCTTGATAGGTGCGGCCGAGCGTGTTGAAGAGGAGGAGCGGCATGACACGAGAAAGTCCTTGGTAAATACGGAAAACTCTTCTAAAATTACCCTACTTTTCACCTTTTGCGCAAGATGAAACTCCTCCTGATCGGTGCCGGCCCGCTTCCGGATGATACGGACGGAGTGGCAAGTGCATCGGGCCTCCGTACCCAACAGTTTTTGGACGGATTGCCACCTGGCGAAGATGTGACGCTTGTTGTCGTACATAATAGCGGATCGACAGAAGAGAAGCGTGTCGAAGGCGTGTCACAACTTCGCCGCATCGATGTCGCCAAAGACGATCCGCATCTTTTTCGGAAAGTTCGAAAAATCATCAAGGAGGCGACTCCGGATGCAGTGATCGGCATCAACACCTTTCCGAGTTTTGTCGCCGCCGAATGTGTCGGTGACAAGACCCCGTTGTGGGCGGACCTGAACGGGTGGGCGCTCGCCGAAGTGCAAGCGCAAGCCGCAGTCCGCGGAAGCAACCTGCCTCTCTGGCAGGCACGGCGCATGGAGACGACGATCGTGCGGCGCGCGGATAAAATATCGGTTGTTTCGACACCGCAACAATACGCGACATATGGCGAATTGGCGCTGCTTGGGCGACTTGACAAAGACAGTTTTGGCTATCCGCTTGTCGAAGTTGTCGAAAATAGCTGCAGACCGCTCACAGAAGCAGAAAAGCATGCACCACAAAAAGTCTTTCGTGGCAAGCGTGTTCCAAACGAAGCGATCCTCGTGCTGTGGCTGGGAGGATTCAACGCCTGGGCGGACGAGAAGACGCTGTTTGAAGGAATCACAGAAGCGATCGCGCACGAACCGCGGTTGCAGCTGATGGTCACCGGCGGGAGTCTTGCCGGGATCGATGAAACAACGTTCCCGCGCTTTCGGGAGCGCGTCGAAGCTTCGCATATCCGTGACCATGTCCATTTTTGCGGTTGGCTTCCGCTCGGTGAACTCCGCTCGCTGCTGCACGAAACGGACATCGGTATCAATGTCGACAGGGTCTGCGCCGAAACGATGATGGGCGCCCGCAATCGCCTCAACGAGATGATGCGCTTTGGCATTCCGATCGTTACCACCGATGGGAGCGAAATCGCACGCGTGCTGGCGGAGCATGGCGCAGCGCTCGCCGCGCCGTGTGGGGATGCCGCGCAGATCGCCGCACAGCTCTTGCATTTGTCGGGGAATATTGAAGAGCGCAAAAGGCAGCAGGAGTGCCAACAACACTTGATTAAAAAGCGATTTTATGCGACAATTGTTCAGAAGCCTGTCATCCGATGGCTGACAAATACACAATGTGCTCCAGATCGGCATCAGACCAAGCAATCCGGCGTTCTCATGCTCCCTCGCAGCGGACTCGACTATCTGCACAGACGCGGCATGCGCGCGTTTTGGCGCAGACTGCGACAATATGTCAACGAAAAAATTGGCTGAAAAAAGCCATAATATTGCTTTTACTCGCCACCTTCGCCATCTCCTTCGGAGGATGTCGTACGAAGTGTGAGGAAGGTTCTGCGAGCTATCCCGATTGTCTCGAGATCGAAGCGACCCCACCGCCGAACAACCGCGAAATCGTGATCTGGAACCTGCATGATCCGAGCGATGTCTTTTTGGGTCCGATGCAGCAATTCGAAAGCCAACAAAATGCGATCGAACGGGGGCTCAAAATGACCTACAAACAATTCAGCAATCCGGAAGAATACGAAAACCTCATCCTGAGCGAGATCGCCCAGGGCAAAGGCCCGGATATTTTTGCGATCGATCCGACCTGGCTGACAAAATATCCGGGGATGTTCGCTCCCATGCCCGCCGATCTGATGGTGCCGGAGCAAGTGGACGAGTTGTTTTTCCCCGTCATCGCGAACACGTTGGTACGCAACGAATATATCTTGGCTTTGCCGATGTATGTCGATACGCTTGCCCTCTACTACAATGCAAAGATCTTCCGCAACCAACTCTACAAATCAAATAAACCGAATGAAACCTGGGAAGCGATCAAAGAGCAAGCCTTCGACATGAGCGAGCAGGACAAATCGATCGAACGTTTTCGTCTCTCGACGGTCGCCATGGGCCGCTTTGACAATATCCGCCTTGCCGCCGACATTATCTCGATGCTGTTTTTGCAATACAATGCACGCCTTTTTGACGAAGCCGGTGAAAAAGCAATCATCGCCGAAGAGCAAGGCACCAGCGGCGGCACCGGCAAACCGTATTCGCCTGGCGTAGAAGCGATGAAACTCTATACCGGCTTTGCGGATGCCCGCTACAAAAACTACTCATGGAATCGACTTCTCACCGGACTCTATCCGGAATTGGACGAGATCGGCGCATTCGCGCGCGGCAAAGTGGCGATGATCTTCGGCTACTCAAGCACGTATGGCGACATTATCGCCACCATCGAAGGGCTCAGCAAAAACAATGTCGGCACCATCATCCCCGAAGATATCGATACCGCACTCGCACCGCAACTGAATGGCTTTGCGAGCGAAAACCGTGTGGCGCTCGCGCATTTTTATCCGCTTGCGGTGTCCAACGGCTCGCAAAACAGCTACGAGGCGTGGCAATTCGTCAAATTCGTCACGACCGATGAGACCATTGCGCGCAGCTACCATCAAGCGACCAAAAAACCATCCGCTCTCAAAACGCTCAATCCCGAACAATCGAGCGAAGCGCTCTTTGGGGTTTTCGCTCGCCAAGTGCCGTACGCCAAAGTGCTTGATGTCATCAGCAAACAAGATTTTGTACGATTCTTGCAAAAAATGACGGTCGAACTCGAGATCCAAGACCTGGAGTCGCAAGTGATGCCGACACTGCAAGTCCGCATGCAATGCTTGCTCGATAAGATCAAGGGCAAAGGACTTGATACTGATTGTAGTTCCGTAAGACCGAAATAATATTCC
>CAZYXI010000092.1:0-4751 GCA_964651215.1 uncultured Candidatus Peribacteria bacterium | reverse complement strand
ACAAACCGTGGAAAACCTTGCCGCGCGATCAATGTGCTTATCGTTCGGACGGCAAGTGTATCGGACCGGATGAATGTTTGCGCAAATGCGACAGCTGGGCACAACTGAGGGCAACGACCAAGTTTCAGTTTAGCGAGCGCTATGGCGCGCCGAAGAGTCCGAAGGAGGCGCATGTGTTTTTCCTCGCAAGGAAGCTTTCGCAAATGGAAGAAGACGACGACAAAAAACTCGATCTCTGGGTACAAAAATGTCGTGAGTGTGCGTTCCACAAAACGCTCGACAATTGGGATGATGACGACTTACACAAGGATGGTGATGGGCAGACCGGCTGGTCGAGTCTGATCTAAGCAAAACGAGTCAGCCACGATCTCCATTCCACTCCTTTTTTGTATTGGTTTTTTTAACGAGATGTTTATCGAAGATTTTCCACTATCAGCAGCAACACGCCGCTGACGATCAAGTAGACCGCGAATACCGTCAAGCGATGCCGCCGAAAAAAGATCAAGAGATACTTCGCCGTCAGATAGCCGCTGATGACGGCACTCACAAAGGCGATGGTTGCGGGGAGGACTTCGGGGATGACGACATTCTGCGCGCGGTCGATGATCCGCGTCAAATAGAGCGCCACGACTCCTGCGGTGATCGGGATGCCGAGGAAAAAGCTAAATCGCGTTGCTTCCGCACGATCCGTTCCGGCGAGCATACTCCCTGCCATCGTAATACCCGAGCGTGATACTCCCGGCAACAAGGCAAAGATCTGCAAAAAGCCGGCGATGATCGCAGTGCGCCAACCGACTTCAGCAGTCTTTTTCACAGGAAATCTCTCCGCGACCACAAACAAAAAGCCCGTCAGAATAAAGGCGATCGCAATCGCATCGGTGCTCCGAACACTTGTGACCCAATCTTCAAAAAGCATCCCACACACAGACGCCGGAATCGTCGCTGAGATCAGCATCAAGACAAACCGCATTTCTTGCTGTTTTCCTTTTGCAAACGGAATCTGCAGCATCTGCCAAATCTCCTTCCGAAATAACAACATCACCGCCAGCAAGGTTCCGCCGTGCAAGAGGGCGTCGAAGGCGATCAAATCCGCAGCGGCAAAACCAAAGAAATGCTCGGCAAGCACGAGATGACCGGAGCTGCTGATCGGCAAAAACTCGGTCACTCCTTGGAAGATCCCCAAGAAAAATGCTTCCAAAATCGTCATTTGATGAGGAGATGGAGGAACTCCCAACCGAGTGTGATGGTGGCGAGCGCCGCCAAAAAGTGCAATAACCTGCCGACCGCCGCCGCCGCCATAAAGCGCCAGAAGCGCATTTAAAAGATCCCCGCCGCCCATGCCGCTACCTTGAAAGGCAAAAAGGTGAACGCCATGATAAATACACCCAATTCGCCCCATTTTTGAAAATACTTTTCCGCTTTATCGATGCGTTTTTTGCCAAACATGCGCACGGTGAGGGGATGCCCGAGCCATTTGCCGAGCGCGTATCCGACCGCCGCGCCAAGGAGATTCGAAACTACGACCACAAAAAACGATGACCAGACCGGAAAGCCCATCAGCGTTGCGGAAGCAAAAATCGGACTGATCGGAATGGGATTGATAAAACCTTCGGTAAAAGAAAACAACGCCAGCCCCACCATGCCGTATTCACCCACCCAGAGTTCGCCGTATTCGGTAAACGATTCGAGTATAGTCTCTGCAAAAATCCGCTCCATTATGAGGAGTGATTCCGTCGCGGTCAATATTTTCCCTTGTTAAATTTATAGAGTGCCGCGAGCCGAACGAGCGGAATGACACTGAAAATTGACCGCCACCGGCAAGGAAGCGATGTGCGTCGGGCGAGCTTCGATATGGACGGCGAGTACGGTTTTGGTGCCGCCGAGTCCGAGGGCACCGATGCCGAGCGCCTCGACCTTTGTGGCGATTTCGCTTTCCAATTCCGCATATTCCTTCTTTTCGTGCGGTGTGCCGAGCGGACGAAACAGTGCTTCTTTTGCCGCTTCCGCCACGGAATCAAAACTGCCTCCGATGCCGACTCCGATGATCCACGGCGGACAACTGGCGCCTCCGGCTGCGCGCGCGGCGGCGAGCACGGTATCGATCACACCTTGCCTGCCATCGACCGGACGCAGCATTTTGACGATCGATTTGTTTTCGGCTCCGCCTCCTTTCGGCAAAAACCAGAGTTTGAGTTGGTCTCCGGTAACTTGCTTGAGATGCACGACCGGCGGACAATTGTCTTTGGTGTTGATACGCTCGAAGAGGGGATCGCCGACAATACTCGCACGGAGATACAATCGTTTGTACGCCTGCGCTACCGCTGTCGCCAAGGTGTCTCCGATCGGTTCGTCAAGAGTCACACGATGTCCGATCTCCACAAAAAAGACGGCGGTGCCGGTGTCTTGGCAGAGGGGCAATCGCTTTGCTTTTGCGATCTGACTGTTTTCGACGAGATTATTGAGCACGGTTGCCGCCGCACCGGTTTCCTCCTCCGCAAACTGAGCTAATGTTTGTGTCGTCTGCTCCGGCAGGACAAAGCTTGCTTCTTCGATGAGCTGCTCCGCGAGCGCGATGATTTTTTCTGCAGGGATGTGTTTCATATCGCCAAAAACCATCTCGCAGCATAGCGGTTTTTCCAAAAAAACACCGCATCTTTTTCGCCAACACCATATTTTTAGATTCTGGCAACGGAAAGTTGTTGCCTCCGATTTCTTCCTCATCGTATACTAGACCCCTTGCATTTATCTCAACTGTCAAAGTATGGAAGCGACTCTCGATCCACCGCAGCAAGCGACACCGCAGCAACTGGTGTTTGATGCCAAACTCGCCGACAAGGTGGGCGAGATGATGATGTCCGCACAACGGATCGCCATACTTTCGCACCGCGGACCGGACGGCGATACGACGGGATCCGGTTTGGCGCTTCGCGATATTTTTAAGCGTCAGGGGAAGTTCGTCAAAAACATCTGCGTCGATCCGATCCCGGTCTCCTTCCGATTTTTGCCGGATGTTTCCGTTTTTGAAACGGATTTCGATCCGGAGGATTTCGATCTCACGATCGCGGTGGATGCGGCGGCACGACATCAGACCGGCTTTCACCAATTGAAGCCCGAACTGTTCTCGGGCAAATTCCCACTGCTCAATATCGATCATCACATTTCCAACGAACTGTTTGGCACCGAAAACCTGGTCGATGCCGAAGCCTGCAGTACGACCGCTGTCCTTTGGAAGCTCTGTCATCACCTCGGCATCAAGATATCTCCCGCGGCGGCGACTTGTCTCCTCAATGGACTCTTGACCGATACGGGATCTTTGCAGCACAGCAATTCCACCCCGGAAGCATTCCGGATCGCCGCTCGACTCCTTGCTGCCGGAGCCGATCTCCAGTCGATCCGCAAATATGTCTTTCGGACGACACCGGTATCGACGCTCAAATTGTGGGGGCGCATTTTGGAACGGATCGAGATCAACAGCCAAAAGATCGTTTCATCCACCGTCAGCGACAAGGATTTTCTCGTCAGCGGAGCAGATCCCAAAGACGCCTCCGGTGCGATCGATTTTCTCAATATGGTGCCGGATGCAAAGTATGCGATGCTCCTGACCGAACGCGGCGGACGTGTGAAAGGCAGTCTGCGAACGCAGCAAGAGGATGTCAATGTCTCCGATATCGCCGGCAAGTACGGCGGCGGCGGACATATCAAGGCCGCCGGATTTTCGGTACCCGGGCACCTGCAGATCGAGCGCCGGTTCAAGATCATCAAGGACGGGAAGGGCTGAAATCACGCCTCCGAGTGCCTCTCGATCAGGCAGACGGCGTTTCTTCCGTTTCCGACTCCTCCGCTCTTACGGCTTCGCGCCGCGAGATTTCGAATATTCCGCCTTCACTTCTCCCGAAGGTCTCGGGGTGATAGAGTTCTTCGACGAGAGCCGGCAGAAGTCGATATTCTCCGGCGACATTCGCTCGCAACAAGAAATCGAATTGGTATCGCCCACTCGGAAGATAATCGGCAAAGAGAAAAACGTGGTCATCGCGATATTCGCGATGCGTAAAGCGCCAATTCTCGTTTTCCGGACACCAGCTCTGACGGCACGGATCGATCCGGTTCTGCAAGCTCTCATCTTCCGTCTCCAGGGCAAAATTCACCGCTTCGGTACCGGCGGGAATGGGAATACGGACACCGACAAAATGACGACTTTCCGGAACCAAGATGGTGGTACGTACGTGTGCAAGGTCGCCTTGGGTCAGGGCTGTGATCGGTGTTTGCGATGTCCCGCTGTCAGAAAATGCAAACAACTCGCGGAAGATGCCGAACCCGTGATTTTGCGGCGTGATGCGATCGACCGGAAGAAAATAATTCGCGACGATGTCATAACTGACAGCTCCACCCGATTTGTTGATATCGATCGTGTTGGCGGTGATACCGGTGTTTGCATCCGCCATCGGAAGTTCTGCGGTCTTGGAGCGGTTTTGATCTCCGACTCGATCGCTCAACGTCGATATCCCGTTAAAAAAGATTTCGACACCGGCGGCTGCGTAGGGGTTTTTGTCCATAAATGCGATCAAGGCAAACAGGACCCATGCCGTATTCTGCGTCGTGCCCCAAGGACTTGCGGTGTATCCCGCCGCATAGCGTTTGGTGTCGCGGAGATACTGGAGAAACTTTGGTAGGAGCGGATGAGCGGGATCTTCATTCATGATCGCCAACATCGCGATGGCAACCGGCAACATCGGGCGCGAAGGCGTCGGCGT
>CAZYXI010000091.1:0-4777 GCA_964651215.1 uncultured Candidatus Peribacteria bacterium | reverse complement strand
CGACCGAAGTCTCCAGTGGCGCCCCCAGCACATTGAGCTGGACTTCGACGAATGCCACCAGCTGTACCGCAAGTGACGGCTGGAGCGGAACCAAAGCGACGAGCGGCAGCGAGACAGTCAATCCCACGACAACAACCACCTACTCTCTCACCTGTAGCGGAGTGGGCGGCAGCGCGAGCGATTCGATAACGGTGACGGTGGTACCGGCACCGACCATTACCTTGAGTGCCAATCCCACCGAAGTCGCCAGCGGCGCACCGACAACCCTTAGTTGGAGCGCTACCGATGCCACCAGCTGTACCGCAAGTGACGGCTGGAGCGGGAATAAAGCGACGAGCGGCAACCAGAATGTAACGCCTGTGCAGACCTCCACCTACACTATCACCTGTACTGGAATCGGTGGCAGCGCGAGCGATTCGGTGACGGTGACCGTCTCGGCGACCGGAGTCGTATTCGAAACGAATGCCTCCGGCACCGCCGAAGGACAACCCACCAATATCGTCTTGATTCGCGGTGACTCCACCGATGCCCAAACGATCGAAGTCTTCGCCCAAAGCATCGATGCCAATAGCACCGATGTCTGTTCGACAGCGGATTATACGCTGTTGAGCGCGACCTTTGCTGCCGGAGAAACAACAACGACCGTACCGCTCACCATCACGGATGATGGTCTGTCAGAAAGCAATGAGACGGTGGAACTCAGTATCGGCGATTCTTCTCATGTACTGACGATCGTCGACAACGATCGCGCCAATCTTGCAGAAGTAACCGCATACGGAGCGACCGGCAACGGCTCGACCAATGATACCGTCGCCATCCAATCGGCGATCGACGATCTCTATGCCGCGGGAGGCGGAACGCTGGTGTTCCCGCAAGGCACATACATTGTGACGACTCTCCGTCTCGAACCTAATATCAGCTATGTCGGATATGGCGCTACCATCAAACGCGCCGCAAATCAGGGCAACACGAGTGCGCTCTTGGGCACCCAAGATTCCGGTCACAAAAATGATGAACGCACCCTCCTGATCCAAGGCCTGACTTTTGACGGAAATGCCATGAGCCAATGTAGCACCGCTCCGGCATGCTTCCAATCCGGTCAGCTCGGCAATGCCCACCTGCTCAATTTTGTCGGTGATGGTACCAGTGCCGCCCGACTCAATATCGAACTCGAAGACATCGCTCTTCTCGAAGGCACCGCCAATGGTATCACCGCTTCCATCGATACTGATATCAACGCTTGTTCCATCGATGCCGAAAATATCGCCGGAGGCGCCTATGTCCAAAACGGCGGCAACAGTTCGGCACGGATCTATGATCTCGTCACCGCCAGCCCTCGCGATGAGACCGGAGTCTATGTCAAAGTCGAAACCAACGGCTATAATAACAGCAGTAATGCGGAACTCATCATCGAAGAAAGTGTCCTCGACGGCAATACTTACATCGAAGACGATGCCGGTACGGCGGTCCATGTTCTGCGCGATCTCGACCTGATCGGCAAAACATTCAGCCTCTTTACCGATGCCGAAGCCACAAACGGGATCATCGATAACGGGACGACCGTCTTCGCGGAATTCGGCTTCTCACATCCGACCAATCCGTAACCACGAGTAACAAAGCTTCACCAAAAGGGAATGATGACCTCATTCCCTTTTTTGCGGAGTGGTCTTCGCGAATAACTGGATTTTTTAATTGAAAGTTGTAAAATACCAATCACTTTGACTACCGGTGACCATCGCCTCCCAAAAAAATGTATCGCCGCTTCGACGCAAACACCTTGTGCAACTCGCATCAGCTGCGTTTTTGATCGGAGTGCTTGCCGGCACCTATTATGACGGAAAAGGGCTCTTCCTTAGCATCGTGTGCATTGCTCTGCCATTTGTGCTGACAAAACGTTGGCGGCTGGTGAGTCTTGTGCTTGTTCTCGCTTGCACACTTGGAATCGCAAGAATAAACGCAGAACCGCGCACGCCCGAACCAAATGACATCGGCTCGTTCGCCCTGCCGCGCGACCACTCGCAAACGGTGGAAGTGTCCGGTCATATCGCTCGTTTTCCGGACTATCGCTTCGATCGGGAAAAATGGGTGCTCGCTGCTGATCGGATCATCCTTGCCAATGGAGAGACCAAGACTGTCGATGGCAAAGTCCTCTTTCAGATCCGCCACGGCAGCGGGCTGCGATTTGGAGAAGTCATCACCCTGAGCGGCAAACTGGAGATCCCTTTTGAGACGGAAGAATTTTCGTACAAAAACTACCTTGCACGCGAGCAGATCTTCGCGATCATGAATTATCCCCAAGTGGAAAAAAATGGAGGCAGCGTTATTCATCCGCTTCTGAGTCCACTTTTTGCATTGCGGAGCTGGTTCGACGATGCTCTAAAAAGAGCGATTCCTTCACCAGAATCCGCCTTTGCCGCCGGTATTCTCATCGGTGACCGTAGTGGGTTTACACCGGAATACGAAGAAGCCTTTCGCAAAACCGGTCTCTCGCACCTGCTCGCGCTTTCGGGATACAACATCACCATTATCGTCTTGGCGGTGTTTTGGCTGCTGCAATGGTTCACAAAACCGATCCGCCTTACCATGACACTCGGATTTTTGGTCTTCTTTGTGCTCTTCGTCGGCGGCGGCGCCAGCATCGTCCGGGCGGCGGTGATGGGCGCGATCGGGCTGTTTGTCGTGCATTCGGGGCGCACGGCACACGGTATCACCCTTTTGCTGCTTGCCAGTATTGCCATGGTGCTCGTTTCGCCGCTGATCCTGGCGTTCGATCCATCCTTTCAGCTCTCGTTTGCCGGAGTCGTGGGGCTGTTGGGATTCTCGAAGCCGCTCACTGAGATATTTGGAAGATTCATCAAAAGTCGCTTCTGGAGAGAGCTTCTCACCGCGACGCTCGCGGCACAACTGGGAGTGATGCCGCTGCTCTTGTCGCTTTTTGGTGAAATATCGTTGATCGCGCCCTTGGCAAACCTGATCATCGCGCCCCTCGTGCCGATCGAAATGCTGCTCTCGTTTTTGGCGGTGATACCGGGAAGTCTGCTTGGCTTTGTCGGTACGATCATCGCCTTTATCGCCTGGAATCTCCTCCATGTCAGTCTGCTTTTGATCAAACTGCTCGCAGCGATCCCGGGCGCGAGTATCAATCTACAAACCGAAGTATTGGGCATGCTGCTCACGCTCGCGATCATTTGGCTGCCGCTGCTCTTTTGGCAATACAAAGCGGCTGTGATCCAGAAGTGACACATAGGAAATTTTGCTTCAAACGTTTTCCTGCATACCAGACAGATCAAGTCCGGAGATGTTTAGGCGATAGAAACTTGGCGATCGCATTACGAGGCGTTATCGCTTGCATCTGAGAGGAAACATGTGGAGCGGGGTGCAACCCCGCTCCGGCCAGAATACTTCCGTCACCCCTTGCTAAAGTTGCGACCTAGGTGGCGAAGCAGGGGGCTTAATTCCCTTATTCTTCGTCATTCCCGATGTGGGCTGTGATCTGGGAGGAATCGGGAATCTTATATTCCAACTGTCAAAAGTAAGTCGCCAGACATCACAACAAGAATACCGCCTCCATCAGCAACGACGGCGTGGCATCCTCATCTCCTTTCCTTTTTGAGCCGGATTGTGAGATAATGGAGACATCAGGAAATCAAATACCTCCATTCCTTTTCCGAATTCCATATTCCGATTTTCTGTCGTTTCCCTCTGGCGACTTGAACCGTGCATATTCTCGAAATCGATTCCAAAGGCAAAGTGGCGGAACGCGATCTCTTTCGCAAGGAGATCGCGGACGAATTCAACACGCACTCGCGCGACCTGCGCTCGGTGTTTTCTTTCAAACAGCTCGCCACCATCACTCCGCGTAAACAGGGTATCATTGTCAATATCCACGAGATCAAAATGATCATCGGCGCGGACAAAGCGATGATCTTTGACATCCATTCGCCGGAACTCAGTAAAAAATTGCTCGAAGTCTTGGCGGAAAAGATCGCCGCCGCGGAGCATGGATCGTATTTCCCCTTTCTCGTCCTCGAAACGCTTCTCTTCTTTGTCTATCAAAAACTGGCGCAAGCGCATGAAGAAATGGAGAAGACATCGCATCGCCTTTTCCGCAAATTAAAGAACGAACTGCAAGACGAAAGCCTCGAAGCGCTGCTGACGCTCAAAAAACGACTCAACAAACTCGAGATCGCCGTGGAAGAGATCGAAGAATCGGTCACCGAAACGCTCAAGGATGAAGAAGACATGAAAGCGCTCAGTTTTAATGACGAAAGCGAAGAGCGCGACGACGAGATCGAGTCGATCATGGAACACGCCTGGGAACGCTACGAAGACCTCAATCACCGCATCGGCGAGCTGTCGGACAATATCGACGACACGCAGGAGATCATCATGCTCAAGATGAGCAACCGTCGCAATACGATCATCAAATTCGACCTCTTTATCTCGCTCATCACCGCAGTACTTAGCGGCATGGCGGTGGTGGTAGGGCTGTTTGGCATGAACCTCAAAAACCACCTCGAATCCCACCCGAACGCTTTTCTGATCGTCTTCGTGCTCATGACGGTCATCTCGCTGATCATCACCGTTACGCTCTCGGTCTTTTTGCGCAAACGCAAAGTGTGGTGAGCAAGTCGCAAGTCGAAAGTAGTAAGTCGCAAGCAAGTGGTGTTTATAAATCAGGTGAAAAACTGAGCCTCGATCAAAGCCAAAGAAAATGATAGCTTCAAAGTGAATTCTTAGAATATATTTTGGAATAATAAATTCCTTTGACAAGGTT
>CAZYXI010000090.1:0-4790 GCA_964651215.1 uncultured Candidatus Peribacteria bacterium | reverse complement strand
ACTAACTTGCCTTCGCGTCCGGCAAGCGGCGAATCATTGACCATAAAATCCATTGCAAGCGCCGGCGGATCGACCGAGATCGCCGGCAGCGGTTTTGCCTCTGCATCAAGCGTGATCGTCTCGCCGACATAAATATCCGAGATTCCCGCCAAGGCGACGATATCGCCGCACGAGACTTCATCCACTTCATTACGCCGCAGACCGAAAAAACTGAACGGCTGCGAGATCTTGCCGCGGCGGGTTTGCCCGTCGGGCGTTTTGATATACACCTGCGCTCCTTTCTTCAGCTTGCCGGAATGGACTCTGCCCACCGCGATCCTCCCCAAAAACGAATCATACGAAAGTGTCGCCGGCTGAAAGCGGAAGGGGGTTTCGGTGTCGATCGGGGTCGGCGGTACTTTTTCGAGGATCCATTCGAGGAGTGGGGTGATGTCTTTGCGCTCATCATCCAGTTCGCGGATCGCCACGCCTTCGCGCGCGATGGCGTACAAATACGGAAAATCCAATTGCTCATCAGTCGCCCCAAGTGAAGCGAAGAGGTCAAAGATCTCATTGACGACTTCGTCCGGTCGCGCGGAATCTTTGTCGATCTTGTTGATCACCACCAACACTTTCAGACCGAGCTGCAGCGATTTTTGCAAAACGAATTTTGTCTGCGGCATCGGACCTTCGTAGGCATCGACGACCAACAGCGCCGCATCGACCATGCCGAGCACGCGTTCGACTTCGCTGCCAAAATCGGCATGTCCGGGCGTGTCGATGATATTGATCTTCGTGTCCTGATAATGGATCGCGGTGTTCTTGGCGTAAATGGTGATCCCGCGTTCTTTTTCTTGATCATTGCTGTCCATCACCCGTTCTTCGATGATCTCATGCGCGGCAAAGGTACCGCTTCCCTTCAGCAACGCATCCACAAGTGTGGTCTTGCCGTGGTCGACGTGGGCGATGATCGCCACATTCCTGATTTCCATAGGTTTTTTGAAAACGAACGAGAGTGTAAAGGAAAACTGAGAAAGAGCAAACACAAATTGGATAAGACTTGACTAAATTTTTCAAAGTGAGCATTTTATCCACAGATGAAAAAATCGCATTCCACTCTCGGCGTTTCCATTCAGTTGGAAATGATGATGCCCCTGACCGGGAGTGAAATGTCGCATATCTAGTCGGTAATAAGCACCGATTTGCGATTGGAACTCCCGGAATACTGCGGGAGGTTTTTTTCTATTTTTCCAAAATCATGACAAACGAAACTACTTCACAGGCACAAAGTGAAACTCGCGCCATTTCTCCGGAGCTCCAGCAAGAAATAGCGCAATATTTGGGTTTCTTTGACACTTCAAGACATGAAGAACTGGTGTCTGCTTTACGAAAGCAAGTGCGCTTCTTTGAATTTAGACAGAAAACAGAATACATTATTCAATTCATTGAAAGGAATATTGCGGATTTATGGCGATTAAGCACAGGCACGATTGACGAAACACGGACGAGAACCATTGACAAGCTATATCTGACTCCGAACGGTGTTGGCTTTCAAAGAATCTTGAACAATCTTATTCCTCCGCCATCTCCAGAATTGTCCGCAGCTATCGCCGACCATCTTCGTGCATATGCATATTTCATCAAGCGGGTTCTTCGTGAGCTTGAATCAGTTGATGAGACACATGATCCGGCAAAGGAAAGCGATGTGCTTCGTCAGAAATGCATTGAAGAGACAGAAGAATGGCGAACAGAATAAAAACTTGGTCGACTAGAAATCAAGTTTTTACTGACAAAAACATTACCGGAAGTGAATCAGGGGCAACTTCCGGTAGTGTACGAACATTCCTTCTTCATTATTCAGATTTTGTAGACTTGCTGCGTGTCAGTTTCTTCTTCCATTTGAGCGCTTTGCGTGCTGCGCCGATTTCGAACCAGACCACTCTGAAGGCGATCGTGATCTTTTTGAAAAACGAAACACTCCCAGTTGGGACGAGCGTGACATGGTATTTCTTTTGGTAGCGAGCGTTGTCGCGCGAAGCGACTTTGACCTTGCGGACGTCCGTCCATGATTTGGTGAATTCCACTCCCAAAAACAAAATCTGCGAACTGTAATTGATCCAGAGTAAAATACTGATGAGCGCGGTGGCGACACCGTAGGGCGAGCCCTCGGACTGACGCCCCAAGTACCAAGCGAGCACAAATTTTCCAACAAAAAATAACACGGTGGTAAAGAGACCTCCGGCAAATGCCGAGCGCCACGGGATCTTCACATCCGGCAAAAATAGTATCAACAGTGTAAAAAAGACCCAGATCGTGGCAAAAGAGACCCCCGAATTTATCACCGTCAATACGACTTCCGGCAGACGGAGAAATTCGGATACTTGCTCGCTAAAGACATTGAGGAGTATCGAGACGAGCAGCGAAGCCACCAACAAAAATCCGATACAAAGGATCAGTCCGAACGAGAACAAGCGTTTGATGATCGTCGTCAAAAAATTCGTCTTTTCCGGGATCATCTCGATATGCCAGATGCGATTAAACGCACGTTGGATCGACATCATCACACCGGTCGCCCCCAAGACCAACAATGTGATTCCAAGAAAAATACCGATAATGCTCTTGTCGAGATCACTGATCGCATTGACCATCGATCGGATCAGCGCGGTCGCATCGCTTCCGAGGAGCGCTTGAAGTTCCATAAAAAGTCGCTCCTGACCTTGGGTTTGACTGAAAAAAAGCCCGAGGATCGCCAGAATCACCAACAGGAGTGGCGCGAGCGAAAAAATCGCATAATAAGCGGTCGTCGCCCCCATGTCACCGACGCGGTCTTTGGCATAGCCGGCAAAAGTCCTTTTGAGAATCGCAAGCATCATCTGGAGTGACCGTTTTTTACAATAGGGGACTGACGCCTTCTTTGCAACGGCGAATGATCGCTGAGGAGAGGGATCGGAGCAAAATCAGCGGAATTTTGGGATGGGACTTGATTTTTGCTCAAGAGAGTCGGCACACTAGGGCAAGATTAATTTTTTCATTCCCATGAACGGAGATGACCCCTTTGCCGATTTTGACGAAGAGCTTACCAGCAAGCCCATCGAGCCAAAGCCGGCGCCGGCACCTTCCGGACATCCACGTCCTGCGGGTCAAGCACCACGCCACGGCGGACGGTTTGCCGATGAGATTTTTTCGGAAAAGATATCCGCTCGGATGCGCACCTTTTTTATCGACGTCAAACAAAGTTCCAATGGAAAATTTGTAAAGATCTCCGAAAAGTCGCGTGGCGGGCAAAAATCCACCATCATGCTCGATGCCGAAGACGTACCGGCTTTCATCACGGCAATGCAGAACGCGCAAAAAGCTCTCGACTGATCTTTTTGAACACTCTCTCGCACAACTGTTATCTATTTTCTGGTAACTGCTCCCTGTTTTTTTGAATGTGCATATCGGATTGATCCTCGACGGCAACAGACGCTGGGCGAAATTGCGCGGACTCCCGACGGCGATGGGGCACAAGAAAGGCATCGATACATTTCAAGCGATCATCGAACATGCTTCAGAAATCGATCGAATCGAAACAATCAGCGCCTTTGCACTCTCGACAGAAAATCTCAAGCGTGATCAGTCCGAACTGGATAATCTCTTTCGGTTATTTTTGAGCTTTGAAAAACGTGCCCCAAAGTTGGTGGAGCGTGGCGCAAGGATCCGTTTTTTTGGGAATCTTGCTTTGTTGCCGGTCGATTTGCGAGAGTCGTTTACAAGAGTCGAAAGCATCACGGCTGAGGGAACGCGATTGACCGTTAATATCTGTGTCGCATTTGGTGGCAGAGACGAAATCGTTCGCGGCGTTGCAAAACTGATCGAGAGTGGTGAATCGGTCTCCGAACAAAATCTTGCTCGTTACTTTGATTCAGCCGATACCCCTGAGGTCGACCTCATTATCCGCACCGGCGGGCAGCGACGTATTTCTAATTTTATGATCTGGGAGGCGGCGTATGCCGAACTTTATTTCACAGATCTGCTCTGGCCCGAATTTTCTGCGCAGGAACTCCACAAAGCATTGGATTTTTTTGATGAACAAAAGCGGAATTTCGGGAAATAAAATGGTATAATCATGCGCGTTAACACAAATTTTCCCCGGCTTTTTTTGAGCTTTGATTTTAGATTTTCCCTCTCTCAACAAAAAAAGTCTTGACGTCGAATACATTTTTGCTTCACACTTTGTTCAGTTTTTTTATGCAAGCAATGCGTTTCCCCATGGCAGTCGGTGGAATCTTTACCTCATTCTTCCTTTTTTTGCCGGTTGAAGCGGCATACACACCTGCTCCCGGTACCGATGACCCACCTGCATTCCACAGCTGTTTTTACTTGGGAAACATCGTTGATGATACACAAAACACCTTAGACGAGAGTCTCGAACACAATCTCGTCACTTTTCATGACGGGCGCGCGATCCAACTCTATGTGATGGGCAAGCTTGCCGATGGTCACAGCAAGGAGTATATCGAAGCGAACATGGGCAAGATCGCGGATTTTGCCCGTGCGACAAATGGGATCTCCGAGCGGAATAGCGAAGCGGACTGGTATGATGGGCGCGTCGCTTCCCTCACGGGACTTTTGTATTGCGCCAGCGATGATGCGAACAATGACGGACTGAGCGACACATTTCCGCGAGCCACTTGTCCACAAGCGACCGAATCACTCTATCCCGAGGGCAGTGTACTCGAGCGTATCAAGCAATATCTCCGTCCTTGCTGCACGGTGAGCGGATATGATTCCGAAGAAAATGTCGATTTCTTTCCTTGTGCATTACAATA